>CAMVQX010000110.1 GCA_947169755.1 uncultured bacterium | reverse complement strand
TCTTTTTCACTCATAAATGAAGGTTGAGTGAAAGTCATCATGCTCGGTGCGGTATAAGTATTCTGAGATTCAAACGCAGGAGCCGGTTCTTCTTCATAGCTTGTTTCAATTGGTTCTGCATTAGTGAATTCTATTCCGCTATCATCAAATGAATCTTCAACAGGTGCCGGATTTTCCACCACTGTTTGAATTTCCATTTCTGATTGTTGTTTTAGTGCGTCTACAATTCTTTTTCCTACGCCTTCTGCTATTTTATCTGTCATATTATCTATTCCTCTCAAACCTAATATAGCAAAGACATGAATTATGTAAAATAAATAGTTACGAAATGCTAAGAAGATTTTAAAATACAATTAAATATGATATAATTCAAGAGTTGAAATTTGAGGAATTAAAATGAAGAGAAGAGCTTTTATCAGTGTATATGATAAATCCGGATTAATTGATTTTGCAAAAAATCTTGTTGAAAAATTTGATTATGAAATTGTTGCCAGTGGTGATACTTATGAAATTTTAAATAGTGCAGATATTCCAGTTATTAATTCTACGGAATTTTCAAGCACAGGTGGGTTTTTGTCCAAAGATTTTAGTGCTTTGAATGAAACAATTTTTGCCGGAATTCTTGCAAATAGCTCTGATACACGTGAACTAAGTGAAATTGAAAGGTTGGCAATAAAACCGTTTGATTTGGTTATTGTAAGTTTATGTCCGTTGGAAAAATTGGAAAATCAGTATGACGGGGATGTTTTTGAAATAATAAAACATGCAGATATTGCAAGTTGTGCGGTTTTGCGTGCGGCTGCAAAAAATTATAAAAATGTTACTGTAATTTGCGACAAAGCGGATTACATTTTGGCATTGAATGCTAATGAATTCGGCAGGGCAAGACTTGCTGCAAAGGCTTTTAATACTACTTCTTTATATGATAAATTTATTTGTGAAAAGCTTTCTGAGCCTACAGGTGATAAGCTGTTTAAAACATATAGTCTTGAAAAAATAAAAGATTTACCGTATGGCGAAAATCATCATCAAAAGGCGTCAATATATAAATCTAATAATATTATTGATTATGATGTTTTGTACGAAAAGGAATTGTCATATAACAATGTTGTAGATATAACCGTTGCACTTGATATTGTCAGCGAATTTTTTGATGTTAATTGTACAGCTATTATCAGACATTCAAAACCTTGCGGTGTTGCATTGGGACGTTCTTTGTATGATTCTTATACAAAAGCGTTTGATTGTGATCCTGTAAGCTCTTTTTACGGTGTTGTAGGATTTTCAAAACCTGTTGATTCCGAGGTTGCAAAACACTTAAATTCTATGGCTGTAGAAGTTGTTGTAGCACCTGATTTTGATGATGAAGCTCTGGAACTTTTTAAAGATAACCCTGAGATAAAACTTATAAAATTGAATACAACACTGCAAGAATATAGACAAATGGCTGTAGAAGATGTTATTATGACTCCGTTTGGAGTGCTTGTTCAGGAAAAAAATCGCAGTGAACTTGATAAAGATTCATTTAAAGTTGTTACAAGAGAAAAACCTACGCCGGAACAAATTGAGGACGCAGTTTTCGCTTGGAAGGTCGTAAAATATGCAAAAACAAACTCTGCGGTTATAGCAAGAGATTTTAAGACTACTGCTATATCACAAGGTCAGACGAATGCACTTTCAGCAGTTGATGCCGCTTTGAATTATGCTTGTGATAATGCAAAGGGCGCAGTATTAGCGTCTGATGCCGTTTTACAATCTGAGGATTGTATTTATCAGGCAGTTCAAAACAGAATTAGTGTGATTATTCAGCCGGGTGGTTCGGTAAAGGACCAAAAGCTTATCGATACATGTGATGAATACGGTATTGCAATGATTACGACCGGCATAAGAAACTTTAGTCAATAAGGAAAGAAATATGGAATTAAAATCTTGGGAAGATTATTTTTTAGATTTGGCAAAAACTTGCGCAAGTCGTTCAAATTGTTTGCGTGCGCAGGTAGGTGCAGTTATAGTTGGAGAAGATAAAAAAATTAAGGCAACGGGGTATAACGGAACTCCTTCAAAGGTTGAATCTTGTTACGAGCGCGGAGAATGTTACAGAATAAAAAATAATATTGAATCCGGAACAAGGTACGAAACCTGCAGGTCAATCCATGCGGAACAAAATGCCATAATTCAAGCTGGCCAAGACAGATGTCAAAATGCTACAATGTATATTTGGGGGCATAACTTTATTTGTATTTTGTGTAAAAGATTTATCGTTCAGTCAGGTATAAAACAAGTTGTGTTGAGAAAAGATGAAAATTCTCCTATTTTACACGTTACTGTTGACGAATTGAGAAAAGAACTTGAATAATTTTAATATTTATTAATATTAGCTGATTTTGTTTAAAGTTTAATTGAATAAATGCCGATAACTTTTATGGAAAGGCGAACATAAAATATGGGCATGTCAGCATCGCAAGCGAGATTGTTGAGTATAACGGCCAGATTGACTAACAACGAATTTCGCGCTCAGACATTAACTAATTCTAAATTGAGACTTGCAACTGAATCACAAGATGCATGTCAGCTTTATATGGACGCTTTAGCCTCTCAAAATTTTGAATTTATGTATTATGATAATAACGGAAATGAGCAGAATGTAGCAATGACGCCTATTTTCCTTTCCACTTATGCTCCGAGAAAGAACCAGTATTCCGTTTTGAATTCAGCGGGGAAAATTTTAGTATCGCATACAGATGCTGAAAACTTTGCAAAGACAGATAATTTGTGGGATTTTTTGGCTTGTTATACAAATGTACAAGAAACAGAAGCATCTGGGTATAATGCAAAATACGCAGCATATACTGCTCAATTTAATCAGTATACTGCTGATTATGCGCACTATAGAGATGTATTGCTGCCGGAATATGATCAAAAAATGTTGGATTACGAGAGTGGATATGCAAATTATGACGCGCAAATGCAAGTGTATAATACTGTAACTTGGCCAAATTATTTGATTCAGAAGGCGCAGTATGATGCTGAATATGCACAATATCTGCAGGATTGGGAGGATTATAATAATAATAGTATGGAAAATTATTATAATTCACCTGAATATTTACAATATCAAGCTGAATTAAGTCAATATCAGACAGACTTACAGCAATATAATATTGATATGGCTGCTTATGATATTGAGTATCAGCAATATTTAAATGATTTATCTGCCTCACCTGACGATATGTACAAGAAGTTTACTGATATTTTAGGTACTATTTATGAGCCGATATCTTGTTATTATCACACAATAAATGAGAACCACCCATTATGTTATGTTCATGTGTTGGCTCATTTGCTTGCCTATGATCCGGCAACTGATAGTGCAAGCAATGAAGTTTTTACTTCAAGTACAGGTCAGAGTTTTCAAGTTGATCCTATGGATATAGAAATATCAGATTTGCACAATGATGGTACAGGTGCACAATTATATCCAGTTGCAATGGCAATGAGAAACCCAAATTTATTCTGTGATGGTGATGACAATTACACTCCCCCTTATCGTGAAAATGGTGTGATATATAGGGATGAAGTAAAAGAAAATATAATACAGGCTGCAATTGATGAAGGCAGAAGACCAACAGATGCAGAAATATTAATGAGTGATTATGTTTATGATGCCTCTACTAATTCTGTAACCGGCATAAAAACGTTATTCCAAAAATGTCAGGATTTGTATTATTTGTTTATGTATTATTATAATCCCGTTAGTCCATCTTGGCCATTAAATGATTATGATCAAAGATATCAATTTGTTGTTAATTTTACGGATGGAGATTTAAAAAGTATAACGGATATTGTTCCTCCTATTCCACCCTCAAAGCCCGAGGAACCTTATCCGCCGCCGGTTCCAACTGTTGGTGACCCACCTACTCCACCTGACCCTATTGAAGTTCCTCCAAAACCTGAAGCACCTGAAAAACCTTCAAAACCGGTGCCACCTACACCGCCGACAGAGCCTACACCGGAATATATTATTACTGTTGAAGATCCGGAAAAATCTCAATGGTATACAAATCTGTGGTTTAAGATGAATGGTTCGGATACTGCAAATCTTGTTCGCAACAAACAGATTCCGATCAATGAGTCATTAGGTACAACTGCAACAGTTTTTGTTGTTGAGGGTGCTGAAAAAGACGAACACAAACAAAATTGGGAAGAATTAGACAGCAATTTAGCTTCAAATTCTGAATGGCTGGAATTTGCGCTTGAGCACGGCGTTATTACAATGGAACAGGCAAGATATTACAATCCGTCCGAAAATAGCGGAAAAGTCCCGGAATTGACTTCAGAAGCAATTACTTGGCAATCAATAATTCATAAAGAAGCAGCTGATATCAAAGTTGTAGATGATGAAGTTGCAATTGCAAAAGCCGAAGCTAAATATAAACACGATATCAAAGAAATTCAAGATAAAGATAAAAAGTATGATCAAGATTTGAAAAAACTTGAGACAGAGCATAGCGCGCTTTTAACAGAATTTGATTCTATAAAAGAAGCTATTTCCAAAAACGAAGAACGTTCATTCAAAGCGTTTAGTTAATAAAATTTTGCTTTTTTATAATTTATCATTAAAACACATGGCGGGTAGTAAATTTCGTCGAAATTAGATTAATCATCTACTGAATTTGGAGGATTTTTACACCTTTTTATGCATAATTTCATAAAAGTTACGTTATTATAATTATAGAAAGGCAAAGATTATGTTTTATCCGCAATACGATTTAGCAGGCAGAATACAACACACAAAGCTCGATATGAACTTTGATACTCTTCCTTCTGCCAGAATGAACAGAATTGAAGATAATAAATCTCCTGATTTTAAACAGGTTATGTCAGGGCTCGTGGAGAATCTTAATACAGAGTTGAATGCTCCCGACAATTTGTTAAAAGATGTTATGCAAGGCAGTAAAAACGTAGATATCCATGATGTTATGACTGCAATGGCAAAATCTGAAATCAGTATCAATGTGGCGACGCAAATTACAGGAAAAGTCATACAAGCGTATGACAAAATAATGCAAATTCAGGTGTAAAATAAAAACTGAGGACTTGGGACAATGGACGTTCAAGAAATTACCGAAAATAAACCTTTATTTTTCAGCATAATAGGCGCTGTGGTTTTTGT
>CAMVQX010000109.1 GCA_947169755.1 uncultured bacterium | reverse complement strand
ACATTTTATTTTGCCCGCATTACACCTATTCGCAATAGTTTTAAATAATTGACAAAAATAAATTGAAAAATATATAATGTATTTAAGGTAGGTTTTGTATGACAGAAAAGAAAATTTATAAAATTGAAGAAGGTAAAAAGATTTTTGGCGTATGCGGCGGGGTTGCCGAATACTTTGGAATTGATCCTACTATCGTCAGAGTTGTATGGGCACTTCTTTGTTTGGCATACGGTTTGGCAATTGTTGCGTACCTGATTTGTGCTTTTGCATTCCCTAAAAAATCAGAAGTCATGTAATATCCACAAATATTTTGGCGGGAACATTCCATTTTGCCCGCACTACTCCGGGATAAAAGGACTGTCTTGCTCGTTCCCTGTAATTTAGCACTCGGAACAAGATTAAATTAACTGTGAAATTGAGATGAATGGGATTTTATACCCATTCATCTCCATAAAAACTAAATACTAGGCGAGATTTAACGTGAGCGATAATATCCTTTAACCTTTGTTCCATCTGAGCGCGTGTATGAATTTACATATACAACTCCGCCGCCGGTCATTGCTTCTCGTTGCAAATCACCGTTAGTCGGCATTGTGCCATTGAATGCTCTTGTTTGTGCATCTATCTCTTTTTCGTGTTTGGCAAATTCACTACTATTCATTTGCCCGACTTCTTCACGTGTATATATTTTGTCATTACCTGTCAAGGGATTTTTATAGCCGGAATATTTTGATTGTATTGATGGTTTTGGGTTAGTATTTCCCATATCTATTGATTTAAGACCAAATTTTTTTGCCATATTATAATAATCGATATCTGAACCTGAGGATTTAAAATTATTTTTTACAGGATCTGCAAACGGTATTTTATCCCAAGGGTTATCAGGTTGTTGATTTATAGGATTAACCATCAAATCATTTAGATCAGAAAGGTTGTTTTGTTGGTAATCGTTGTATTCAATTCCCAATCTAAAAGGGGTTGTATAATTATTTTCACTATTATTGTAATTTTCATTGTCGTCATTAGAATTTTTATCTTCAATATCTTTATTATCTGTTGTAAATGTTCCATTTTTGATATTATTTCTTAAATTATTTACACGATTATTCCAACCTTGGTAAAATCTTTTTTGAGATGGATCTTCTGCAACTCTTTTATCATAATGTTTTTGTCGGATATCTAAGAATTTATCTATATCGCCACCACTTTGTTTATAATATTGCTGAGCTTGACCTGCACCATGTAATACTGCTGTATCAAATAATGTAACAGCCATGTTAGGATCTGAGATATTATCTGCACCTGATGGCTTCCAATAATATTTGTAATATAAATCTACTGCTTCTCCTTTAGTAATTTGTTTTACATCTTTCGGTGACAGTCCTTGGTTCTTACGATACATATTATATGTACTTTGAGTAACCCCCATATTTGTTGGGCCGCCAGGATCTTTACTATCATTTACATAGCCGCCTTCTGAGGGAAATAAAAATTCTAATGCTTTTTCAAAATTTTTTTTAGACATTTTAAATTCTCCTTGTTTAACTAAGTACTACAAATTTTGTTAAATAAGGTAAAATAAGTTGTCTATTCACTCAATTGCGTTAAATAAGATTTTAGAGATAATGCTCTTTGTTTTGTTAGTTCATACAAATCGCCAATGGCTATTGTAGTATGAATATCGCCATCTTTTTGCGCAATGGTTTTGTTAATGAAATCTTTTTCTTTTTTATAATAATCTTCCCAAGCAGTTTGGGCTTTGGTAAATAATAGCAATTCTTCTTTATGTAAGTATTTTTCAATTTGCTTTGAATAATTTAAAATTTCTTTATTCCAAGCTTCAATACCTTCATTAGTACAGTTATTCATGCCAATAGTCATAAAGTTTTCAGAAGTACATTTTTCTAATTTTTTATCTATTGGATAACTTTCTTGAGAAAAGATGTTTTGGCTTTCTTTATATTCAGAAATTGTGCTTTGTAAATCTTTAATTTGGATATTAGAATTTTGTAACTGCTGTTTATATTTAAATGCAGAAATTGTACTAAATATTGCTAATATTGATAAAATTATTATAATTATAAGAACTAATTTTTTCATAAACCTATTTTACCAATATAAATTAAATTTTTCAAACTTTTTACATCGCTATTTCCCTCCTATATTTCGGCTTGTGTTCATCTTGCTATTTATATTATTCATATACTCTACTTCATCATCTAAAAATTTTTGTTGAAGCTTTTCGGTTTCTTCTATTGCGTAGGATGCTATATCAACTATTTCTTTTAATCTTTTTATTTTTTCGTCAAAATGAACTTCTATAGAATCTTTACCCTGTTTTGTTATCCATTCACAGGTTACTTTTTTTAATTCTGAATCTAAAATTTCAGGCAAAATCGAATTCACAATAATTGCCCTAACATAATCCGGCAAAGGTAAACGTTGAGTTTTAGAACCTTTTATCAAAATATTTTTTAAATCCTTTGGAATACGAATGCTAAATTGTTCAGATTTTGAATCCATATTATTTTTAATAAATTTAATAAGTTTTTTATACATATAATTCTCCTTTAATAATCATTGTATAATAGCATATTATATGAATACTTGTCAATAAAATAATTAAATACATGTATTCATAATGAAGTGCAAACGTGTAAACAAAAAACAAAAATATGTAGTTATAAATTACAAAAATTTGCAAATCTCTACACTATAAATCTGCCTTAAACTCCAACAACTTGGTATTATAGCCAACAAAATGGTATTCAAGCTGTCCGAAAAGGTTATATACGCACCAAAACAAGGCTTTCGCCTTGTGGTTCTCATCCTTCCATAAAAAAAGTCCCTTCCGGGACTTCAAAATCTGGGATGGAAGGACTACTCTTGCTGCGCCTCGCGTAAAACGGCAATTCCGCGTTTTGCTGCATGTGGCTTTGCCACAATCGCAAAAGCGCTCCAGCCTCCGCTCGGCTTGCGCCGAACCTATAAAAAGCTTACGCTTTTTCACTTCTCGTCCTTATTTACAAAATAAAAAGAGGATTAGGAAAATTCCTATCCTCTTTTTATCTGGGATGGAAGGACTGTCTTGCTCGTTCGCATTTAACGGGACTTCGTTTATTTGCTGCATAAATTCCATTTATTTCGCAAATAAACCTCCGCCCTCAGCTCACTCGCGCTCGCACCAAAACAAGGCTTTCGCCTTGTGGTTCTCATCCTTCCATAAAAAAAGTCCCTTTCGGGACTTCAAAATCTGGGATGGAAGGACTCGAACCTCCGAATGCCTGGACCAAAACCAGGTGCCTTACCACTTGGCGACATCCCAATACAACTATTATTCTACATTATAAATCTATGTTGTCAAGAACGGACTTTGCTCTTTTGCATAAACTACACAAACCTCATCTCCAACAAGCTTTTTAAACACAGGTAATGCCAAAACCTCGCTCTCAAAATGACCTATATCAAAAACTACCAAAGGACTCTCCACCGCAATATGAAACTTCAAATCTCCGGTAACAAAAGCATCAGCACCGGCATTATATGCTTCTTGAATAAATTCCGCCCCGCTACCTGCACAAAATGCAATCTTATGAATATACTCAACTCCTTGATTATTTACATATCGCATATTTGGAGAAATCATCTTTAAAATCTTACAAAATTCCAATACAGAAATGTCTAAATCAACATATCTTAAAAACCCATTACACGCTTGCTCTTTCTTGTTTGTAAACCCGAGTTTGTCAATCAACATATCTGTCGTGCCTCCATACGCCAAGTCCATATTTGTATGAGCACAATATATATTTATATCACACCACTCAAACGGTACAAAAAACAAAGGATGATGCGAAATTATCATATCGCAATTATTCTCACATGCCTGCTTCACCACATCATTCGTAACCGTCAAGCATAGCATGATTTTTGAAATTTCACTCTGGCTTGGAACATCAACTCCAAAACCTGAACAATCCCATTCCTCTTGAGTATCCAACGGTGCAAAATTTTCTATTTTTTTGACAATTTCATATTTATCCATAAATTGCCTCTAAAATTTGTCGCGCAATTGTCATTTTGTCGGCTCTTTCAAGTTTTTTAGTCATGCCGTTTTTGTCTAAAATAACAACTTCGTTATAATCACTCGAAAATCCTATATCTTTTCTTGAAATGTCGTTTGCAATCAGATAATCACAACCCTTTTTGGCAATTTTTTCTTTTGCATTTTCTATCAAATTTTCACTTTCCGCACAAAATCCGACAACAATCCTGTCACCCTTTTGCATAGAAATTTCTTTCAAAATATCAGGATTTTTCACAAGAGTAAGAGTCATTTCATTTTCATCAGTTTTTTTTATTTTTTGCTCTGAAGTTTCTTTTACCCTAAAATCAGCAACCGCTGCAGCCATAATCAAACAGTCAGCGCCATTGAATTCCTTTTCAACTGCAGATTTCATATCCAATGCGGATTTAACTTTTATTACATTATATTTTCTGGAAACATCTTTTGTCGTAACTAATGTAACCTCAGCTCCAAGCGATTTTGCACAATCTGCAAGTGCCAAACCCATTTTCCCTGATGAATAATTTGAAATATATCTTACAGGATCAATCTCCTCAACAGTTCCGCCTGATGTTACAATGATTTTTTTACCGGTTAACGGTTTGTAGTTGATTAATTCAACCGTTTTATCAAAGATTTTATCAACAGAACACAATCTCCCTTTACCGGCATAACCGCAAGCCAAAAAACCGCTTTCAGGTTCAAGAATTGTGTAATGAAGTTTGTGTAAATTTTCTTGAACAATCGGATTTTCCCACATATTACAATTCATTGCCGGCGCAATAATAACAGGTTTTGTAAACGCACATGCAACAGATGTCAAAAGATTGTCACAAATTCCGTTTGCAATTTTTGAAACAGTATTAGCCGTAGCAGGTGCAATAACCATTATATCAGCCTCATCGGCAAGCGAAATATGTTCGGGGTTATAGTCTTTTATGTCGAATTCTTCAACATATACATTATTTTTACTTAACGTCTGCAAAGTTAATTTTGTAACAAAATTCAAAGCGTTTGGAGTACAAACAACTTTTACGTTCGCATTTGCACGCTTATATTTTCTGATAAGTTCACAAATCTTGTAAGCTGCAATCCCGCCGGTTATACCGATTAAAATCGTTTTACCGCTGAGCA
>CAMVQX010000108.1 GCA_947169755.1 uncultured bacterium | reverse complement strand
AAAAGTTTTTAACTTTTACAAAAAGCTTCAGCCTCTGCCACCTCGCGTTCGAACTTGTTTTGACAAGTTCTCGACAATATATCAAAATACCATAGGCGGAATAGATAATTCTATTCCGCCTATGGTGGACGATACAAGGCTCGAACTTGTGACCCCTTGAATGTCGTTCAAGTGCTCTACCAACTGAGCTAATCGTCCTAAACCCTTTTAGGTGCTTTGCCGCCGGGTTGTTTTATTAGACCGTATAAAATCCCTAAAAGTCTGTTATTTGCACCTCTTTGATATGCTCCAATAAACTTGTTATCAACAGCACCATTTTTAACACTTACGTGAGGCCTGCTTACAGGTCTTAAACTTACGTGCTCAAATGGAGACATAATTGTAGATACTGGCAAGCCTGAGATTCCAAATATTTTTCCCATACGATACTCCTTTCATACTCCTTAAAAAAGGCGACACCCAGATTCGAACTGGGGGATAAGAGCTTTGCAGGCTCCTGCCTTACCACTTGGCCATGTCGCCGTATGACCATGATAAAAAAGACATAAGCAATTGTCAATAACTCTTTTAGGTCGGAAGTTTTACACAAAATTCCGTTTGTACATTTTCTTCACTATTTACAGTGATTTCACCGCCATGGGATTTTACAATTTGTTGAGAAAGGTAAAGTCCCAAACCTGTTCCGATTTTGCGGAATTTTTTTGCTGCAGAATAATACTTATTAAATATCAATTTCAAGTCTTTTTTAGGAATCCCTTGACCGTAATCTATTACAGAAATGGTAACATATCCTGGAATTTCACCTGTTTTAATGTCGATTCTGTCTTTTGTATTGCTGTGAGAAATAGCATTGGAAATAAGATTTTTTAAAACCCTCTCCAGCTGTAATTTATCAGCCATTACATTTATATCCCTGTTAAGGCTGTAATAGATTGTTATTCCGGCATTGTTTGCAATAGGTTGAGTCTCAGCGGCAACTTCGGCAATGAATTTGTTTAACATTATATTCTCTTTTACAAGTTTCACCCCTGTTTCTTTAACTTTATAAGTTTCCAAAATAATTTGAACCAAATTGACCAATTCTTCATTTGAGTTTTTCATATTCAAAAGTGCAACTTTTTGTTTATCATTTATATCCCCAAATTTTCCGTCTAACAGAAAATTTATAATATTCGATTCTGCAACAATAGGCACTTTCAAATCGTGCGTCAATGTAGCAACAAAATCTTCTTTTAATGTTTCAATTTCACGCTCATTTGTCACGTCTTTTATCAATATTACATAACGTTTTTTATCATCTTCAAGCGATAACTTTATCGTATTTATTACAAAATTATTTGTCGGAGTATGTTTTATAAATATATCAAGATTTTTAGCTTTTTTTATAGATGTTTCCTCACTTATTTGAACATAATCAAAAATATTTTTACCGATTACATCTTGACCTTTTACCCCAAACCATTCACATATCTTTGGAGTAACTCTCAAAATATTTAGTTTATCATTAATAATTAAAATACCGTCTGACAAAGAATTAATTACTGATTCCAAAAGCTTGTTCTGACGCATCAATTCAGACTGATACTCAACAATCATTTTTTCACGGTCATTAAGAGTTTCAACCATCCTGTTTATACTATCTGTAACATTTTGATATGTAGGGTGATAGATTTCATCAATTTTAGTGGAAAGATTTCCGTAGCGAACAGAGTTTACGGTATTTGTAACAACTCCCAAATAATCGTTTATTTTTGACCAGCGTTTAGTCGTTTGCCGTGATATTATAAATAAAACAATAAATATTATAATTATTCCTAAATTTAACAAATACCACAGCATTTTGAAATTCCCTCTCTTTATGATAAAATTATACCAGATAAGGGATATTTTGTATATGCTTAAATTACCGAAAACAATTAAAATGGTTATAACTGATTTCGATGGCATAATTACAGACAACTGTGTTTATGTAAACGACAATTTTATAATATCCAGAAAAATAAATTTTAAAGATATTATGGGATTTGCAATTCTTAAGCGCAATAACATACAAATGGGTATAATCTCCGGTGAAAAAAATGCAGCCATTGAAATATTGGCAAAAAAATTTTCTATTGCAGAAATTCATCAGGATATCAGAATAAAAATTGATGTCTTAAAAAATATCATTGAAAAATATAATCTTGAACCGGATGAATTTATTTATATCGGGGACGATATAAACGATTTTGACTGTTTAAATTACGCAAAACACAAAATTACCGTACCGCATGCTCCGACAAAATTAAAGAGTATTAACGGAATTCAAATTACCGAAAATGAAGCCGGCAACGGGGCTTTTAGAGAGGTTGCAGATTGTTTGACAGAATAAAATATTTTATTAATACAATTTTGAATATAAGTAAATCAATCGACAAATACAAAAAAGATACGATTGTTCAATCATTACCTACATTGACCTATGTAAATAGGGCAAAAAAATTTATTGATGTGAATAATTTTCCGAAAGCAGAACAAATTCTCCTCGAAGCACTTGAACTTCCGCAAAAAGATCCGCTTGTGCACAAATATTTGGGACTTGTTTATGAAAAAACAATGAGGTTTGAACAATCTGTTGAGCACTATCAACTATCGGCCGATTTGAATCCTAACGACAAAAACATATGGCAAAGACTTGGGTTTGCCCTTATATCCGTAGGAAAATTTGAACAAGCAGATAAATCTTTTGACAACGCAAACAGAATTCAAGCCGGCAATACCGACACATTTACCGGCTGGGGTATGGCTTTTGTAAAAATGAAAAAATATTCAGAAGCCCATGAAAAATTCTTAACAGCAGTAAAATTAAACAAATACAATCAAACCGCTTTATTCTTGTCAGCAGTTTGTGAAATTAAATTAAAAATGTACGATTTAGCAGAAAATAAATTAGCATTTTTATCAAACATAAACCCTAACGAAAACAATACTTTTGAATACGCAAGATTAAAAGCACTAAAAGACGATATAGAAAATGCTATACACTACGCAAAAAAATCACTGTCTTTCAATGCCAAAATGCTTCCTGCATACATTTTATTGGGACAACTTTATGCCCAAAAACTTGATGAAGAGAATTCCCTAAAATCATTTGAAGAAGCTGAATTAAAAGGACTTGCCGTTTCAAGCTTGTATCTTGAATGGGGCAAAGTATTAATAAAATTTGAAAAAACAGTTGAAGCAAAACAAAAACTTTTAAAAGCTTATGAAATGGATCCTAACAATAACGATATAATAGCCAATCTGGGATTATGTCTGGTGGAACGTAGAGAATTTGAAGAAGCGCAACCGCTTTTACAAAAAGTTATAGAGGCAGAACCTGAAAACAAAACAGTAAAACAAGCACTCGGTATTATTGAATTTGAAAGCGGAAATATTGACAAAGCTTTGCAAATATTCAGAAGCGATGACGAAAATGCCGTAAATTGCTATTATATTGCAAAATGCTATGAACAAAAAAAAGAAGATACAAAAGTCAGAGAATACTATGAAACAGCATTAAGACAAAACAACAAATATATCACCGCATACATAGATTACGCTAATTACCTTATTAAAAATTGTGATTACGCAGAAGCACAAAGAAAACTCAGAAAAGCTTTAAAATACGACGAAAATAATATCAAATTATTAAATTTAATGTTTTATACAAGTTACATACTTGTCAAAGAAAACATTTGTGAATATAATGTAAAAGAAGCTTTATCGATAGCGGAAAAAATCGAGGGCCTTGGATCAGACTTGTTTGAATACCCCGGTCAGAAACAGGAATTGATTGAGCTTTTGCCGGAAAGAGATGAAAATTGAAAAAAATAATAGTTCAAAAATTCGGCGGAACATCAGTTGCCGATACAGATAAAATAAAAAATGTTGCCAAAACAGTAATCAGAGAGAAAGAAAACGGAAATGACGTTGTAGTAGTTGTTTCTGCCATGGGTCATACAACCGATTACCTCGTAAAAATGGCACAAGAATTGACTCCAAATCCATCAAGCAGAGAAATGGATATGCTCCTTTCAACAGGAGAAGGCGTTTCTATTGCGCTTTTGGCTATGGCAATTCAAGCCCAAGGATATGAAGCCATAAGTTATAACGCTATGCAAATAGGTATAATGACAGAAAACGTTCATTCCAAAGCTCGTATTACAAATATAAAAACCGATAAATTACGTAAAAGTCTTGATGAAGGCAAAATCATAGTTGTAGCTGGATTTCAGGGCGTAACTGAAGACGGCGAAATTACGACGCTCGGGAGAGGCGGTTCTGATACTTCGGCTGTTGCACTGGCTGCTGCTTTAAATGCTGAAAGATGCGACATTTATACAGATGTTGAAGGTGTTTATACAACTGATCCAAGAGTTGTTCCAAACGCTTCAAGATTAAATGAAATTTCTTACGATGAAATGCTTGAACTCGCTCATGCGGGAGCAAATGTCTTGCACCCTAGGAGTGTTGAAACCGCAAAACAATTTAACGTTTCGATGCGTGTCAGAAGCAGTTTTAAGCTTGATAATTTAGGTACATTGATTTTAGGAGTTGAAAAAATGGAAATTTATAAACCTGTCGCAGGTGTTGCTGCCGATTTATCACAAGCAAGAATTGTAGTGTGCGATGTTCCGGACAAACCCGGTGTTGCGGCAAAAATATTTACAACACTTGCAAACGAAAATATCTCTGTTGATATGATTATTCAATCTTATGCAAGAAAAATATCAAATACCAATGACATAGCGTTCACTGTAGATTTGTCCGATTTGAATAAAACAGTAGGTGCTTTAGACAAATTAAAATCCGAAATGAATTTGACAGGTGATATTCAGGTTAATGATAATATAGCAAAAGTTTCGATTGTCGGCGCAGGAATGATTGATCGTCCGGGGGTCGCTTCAACCATGTTTGAAACTTTAGCTCAACAAGGAATAAACATCAGAATGATATCCACAAGTGAAATCAAAATCAGTTGTCTTGTTGATAAAGAAGACGCAAAACGTGCAGTACAAGCCTTGCATAAAGTTTTTGAACTTGAAAGTGATGTCGTTGCAGAAGTTAAAGGCGATTTGCCGAACTTATAATTTTTGAAAGTTTTTGTGCTATATTTCTTTTATGAAAAATTTTGCAATTTGCTTTAACAAAAAAATAGAACACTCAATTGATATCAAAAACAAACTTTTTGA
>CAMVQX010000107.1 GCA_947169755.1 uncultured bacterium | reverse complement strand
TTTTTTAGTTACGTTAGTAAAATCGAAGAACAAAAATTGAAGGTAGAAATGAATTCATTAAGAACAATTGTTATAGGAACTGTTGCGGCGGCGGGTGTAGGACTAATTGCGACCGGCTGCAAGCAAAATAAAGTTGTAAATCAGGAGCTGTATGAGACAAAGGAATTTATGACTCCTGATTATAACAGATATTGTACGGATACTATTCGATTTTTTGATGACGGTTCAACTAAAGTGAAATCAGATACTATTTATGAAATCTTCAGACCAATTGTTGATGAAAATAAAAATATCGTTGGCCATACTCCATGGCATTATAAAAGTCTTAAAGACGGACGTCATTATCTGCAAATGCGCGACAATATAGTTGTATCTTTTAATAACATTGATTCTGCAATGAGAGCACTCGCTAATGATACAATAGCAATAACTAAAAAGATACACTAAGATATAAGTTTGTTGAATGAAAAAATTAAGTTGCCCATTGTGAATAATTGTAAATATATTTTCTGTGCTAGCAAAAAACTAAATTCACACTTTTTACTAGTGTATAAAATTTTTATAAGTTACAGAAAGAGGATATATGAATCTTACGGTTAATCCATACGGCAACTTTTCAAATTCAAATAAAGTTAATTTTCAGGCAAATTTAGATATAAGTAAAATTAAATTTGGTTCATATCCAAGAAATTGGTCAAAAAAACACTGGAAACAAGTTGCTGATATCTTTGAAAAAGCAACTGCAGACTGTCCAGATTATACATTTATTTTGGACCAAAATCACGGTCATTTTATTGATTTTAAGTGTGTAGGTGAAGGGGTTGAAAGTGTACTCGAAGGCACTTTAAGGCTGGCAGAAACAGATGAAAAATTCATAACAATGTCAGCAGAAAGAAAAGCAGATGTATTGGTAAAAATATTCCGTATGAAAAAATTAAGTGATGAAGTGATGAGAGATGATTATCTTTTGCACAAATTAAATCCTGATTGGGAATCATTGAAGATTATTAGAGATTTAGACTTTTTTTATAGATTACATGAATTCAGCCAATTATTAAAGAATGGTAAGATATAAAGTTTTCACTTTTATTTTCAGCGTAAATGGAGAATACCTCACAAAAATTATAATTCCGTTCAATTTGACTTGTCCTTGTGTTTATAATAAACTCCTAAACGAAGAGATTTTACACTTTATATATAAGGATTAGGGAAATTGGATTTTACAACATTAACTATTGAATTATTAAAAGCTTTAGCGCATGTCGTAGGTAACTACGGATTTGCAATAATTGTACTTACTATAATCGTCAGATTGGCTATGTGGCCGTTGAATGTTTCGCAACAACGTTCAATGAGAACAATGCAAAATCTGCAGCCGAAGATTAAAGCTTTGCAGGACAGATATAAAAATAATCCGCAAGTTATGCAGCAAAAACTTATGGAATTTTACAAAGAACATAAGTTTAACCCGATGGGCGGATGCTTGCCTCTTTTAATTCAATTGCCGATATTTATTCTTTTGTATTCGGCTTTGATGAGTCCTATGTTTATACAGATTGCAGGTGATACATCTTTCGGATTTTTGAGCAGGCTTGATACCACTTTGCGTGCGACAGCCGGACGCTCGTATGACGGACAATTCGGTGTGTCTGCAAACGATACGTTTACTCTTGGAAAAGTTGCAAAAGTGTATTTGCCAAACGAAGTTTTGGAAAATGTAAAGGTTAAAAACCCTGCGCGTGCAATAGAAATTCAAGGCGGATTTAAACCTGGTGAAAGTGTAGATTTCAAAATTGATTTAGATCATTTGGATTTGAAATTTGCTCAGTTGAATGAAATTGAAAAGGCAGAAATTGCCGTTACCGATATGAATAACAAAGAAGTTGAAAATATTACCTTTACAAAAGAGGGTAGTGTTTTGGCTGCTTCAGTTCCGACAATTGTGGCTGAAAGATCTTTTCATTGGGATGTATTTTTGTTGATTGCATTGTTTGCAATAACAATGTTTGCATCTCAAAAGATTATGATGGCTACTCAAAAAACTAAGAATTCAGATCCTGCACAAGAAGCCATTCAAAAATCAATGGGTACTTTTATGCCGATAATGATTATCGGTACATTCATAATTATTCCGATACCGGCAGGTGTTTTATTGTACCTCGTAACAAGCAATGTTATTCAGATTTTGCAAACTGTTATTGTAAATAAACAAATTGATACTGAAATGTCTAATACTAGCAATATTGCTTCTGATTCAGATATTGCCGGTGCAAAGAAAATTGAACCGAAAGAGTAAGTAATGTTACTTTCAGAATATGATTACAATTTACCCGAAGAATTGATTGCGCAAGTCCCTGCTGACAAACGTGACAATTCGAGAATGCTTGTTTTGGACAGAAAAAATCATACGATAGAACATAAACATTTTTATGACATTGTTAATTTGATTGATAAAGATACACTTTTGGTTATGAATAATACAAAAGTTTTGCCTGCACGTTTGATTGGGCATAAAGATACCGGTGCAAAAATTGAGGTATTTTTATTGAAACAATCAGAACAATATCAAAATAATAGGTCAGCAGGTATCGATTATTGGGAAGTGCTGATAAAGCCGTCAAAGAGAGTTAAACCGGATTCATTAATAAAAATTAGCGATGATTTATCTGTAAGAGCCGTAAAAAGACTTGAAGATAACGGGGAATGGCTTGTAGAACTTATTTATAAAGGTAAAAACCTATTGGATGTTTTGCACAAAAATGGGAATATCCCGCTTCCGCCCTATATTGAACGTAAAATTCCAAATGAAGATTTGAAAAAACTTGATTTTGAAAGATATCAAACTGTTTATGCAAAAGACGAAGGCTCTGTTGCAGCACCAACTGCGGGTTTACATTTTACCGAAGAAATTTTGCAAAAACTTCAACAAAAAGGAGTAGAACTCTGCTATATTACTTTAAATGTGGGTTTGGGTACATTTAGACCTGTTCAGTGTGAAAATATTTTAGAGCACAAAATGCATTCTGAGACTTTTGAGGTTTCAGAAAAAGCAGCAGAACAAATAACCTGTGCAAAATCTCAAGGTAAAAAAATTGTTGCCGTAGGCACAACGACTGTAAGAACTTTAGAAACTGTTTATAAAAAATTTGGTTGTATAAAAGCTTGTCATGATAGTTCTGAATTGTTTATTTATCCGCCTTATGAATTTAAAGTTATTGATAATTTGATAACAAATTTCCATTTACCTAAATCAACTTTGTTGATGTTGGTTAGTGCATTAGCAGGCAAAGATTTTATATTTGAGGCTTATAAAGAAGCTATTGAAAATAGATATCGGTTCTTTTCTTATGGTGATTGTATGTATATTAAGTAAATATTACAGCCTTGAAGTTTTTTTGTATTTAATGTAAAATATGGGCAAGAAGATAGGAGCTAAAATGTTTGAACGTTTTACAGAAAAAGCAATAAAAGTTATTATGCTTGCTCAGGAAGAAGCCAGAAGACTTGGTCATAACTTTGTAGGAACAGAGCAGGTTCTGCTCGGTCTTATTGGAGAAGGCACAGGCGTTGCAGCAAAAACTCTCAAATCTATGGGGGTAAATTTGAAAGATGCAAGAGCTGAAGTTGAAAAAATAATCGGCAGAGGTTCAGGTTTTGTGGCTGTAGAGATTCCTTTTACTCCTCGTGCTAAAAGAGTATTGGAGCTTTCTTGGGACGAAGCAAGGCAGTTGGGACACAACTATATAGGTACAGAACACCTGCTTCTCGGACTTATAAGAGAAGGCGAAGGTGTTGCCGCAAGAGTTCTAGAGAATCTCGGTGTTGATTTAAATAAAATCCGAAGCAATGTTGTTAAAATGCTCGGTGAATCCAAACCACAAGCTGTTTCATCAGGCTCTTCTTCAAGTTCATCTTCATCATCAGGCGGAAAGACAAAAACTCCGAGTTTAGATGAATTTGGCAGAGACTTGACGCTTGCTGCTCAAGAATTAAGACTTGATCCGGTTGTGGGCAGAGAAAAAGAAATTGAACGTGTAATCCAAATTCTTGCTCGCCGTACAAAAAACAACCCTGTATTATTAGGTGAACCCGGCGTTGGTAAAACAGCAATCGCGGAAGGGTTGGCAATAAGAATAGTGAATGCTGAAGTCCCTGATATTTTGGATGGCAAAAAAGTTGTACAATTAGATATGGGGCTTTTGGTTGCAGGTACAAAATACAGAGGTGAGTTTGAAGAACGTCTCAAGAAAATTATGGATGAAATCAGACAAGCCGGAAATATTATTCTTGTAATCGATGAAATGCACACACTTATTGGTGCAGGTGCAGCAGAAGGTGCTATAGATGCGGCAAATATCTTGAAACCGGCTCTTTCAAGAGGCGAAATTCAAGTAATTGGTGCTACAACATCTGATGAATACAGAAAATATGTTGAAAAAGACTCAGCTTTGGAACGTCGTTTCCAATCTGTAATTATAGAAGAACCTTCAATCGATGAATCTATTGAGATTATCAAAGGTTTAAAACCAAAATATGAAGAACACCACAAATTGATAATTTCAGACGAAGCAATTGTTGCGGCTGTTAATTTGTCAAGCAAATATATTACAGACAGATATTTACCCGATAAAGCAATCGACGTAATTGATGAAGCTTCTTCAAAAGTCCGTTTGAAAGTTTCTAATCTTTCTCCTGAGGGCAAAGAGCTTGAAAAAGAATTACGTTCAATAATAAAAGAAAAAGAAGATGCCATAAGAAACCAAGAATTTGAAAAAGCATCTCAGCTTAGAGATGACGAAGCTGACATGAAAGATAGAATTCGCGAAATGGCACAACAATACAGAGAAGAACATGAGGCAAACAAACCGACAGTTACGGCTGAGAATGTTGCTGAAGTTATTGCGACTATGACCGGCGTTCCTGTTACTAAATTGACTGAGGGTGAAAGTGAAAGGTTGTTAAAACTTGAAGATACACTTCATGCAAGAGTAATTGGTCAACATGATGCCGTCGTTGCAATTTCAAAAGCAATTAGACGTGCAAGAGTAGGTTTGAAATCACCAAACAGACCAATCGGTAGCTTTATCTTCTGCGGGCCGACAGGTGTTGGTAAAACAGAACTTGCAAAAGCGTTGGCAGAGGCTGTATTTGGCTCTGAAGATAACATGATAAGAGTTGATATGTCAGAATTTATGGAAAAACATTCAACAGCAAAACTTATCGGTTCTCCTCCGGGGTATGTCGGATATGATGATGGCGGTCATA
>CAMVQX010000106.1 GCA_947169755.1 uncultured bacterium | reverse complement strand
TTGATATATTTTTAAAAGTCAAAAACCATAGGAATTACACGAATTGTAAAGTTTTATAAAATTAATAAAAATTTTCGAATTATATAATTTATTTAATTTGTTTTGGGTAAATTTTTAGTCTTTTTTATATATTTTGAAAATTTTGACAAAAATTTATAAAATTTCTGCAAATTTTATAGCTTCTTTACGTTTCTTAATGTTAATAATTTGTTTGTTATTCCATTCCCAAAATTTCTCTTTCAATTTGTCTAACAATATCCGGAGTTAAGCCTTTCTTTTCAGTTTTTTGTTCCGATTGCAGAGATTCCGTATATTGTTTTACAAGCGGAATGTTTTTCAGAATATTTATCAATGAATAAATTTCCGGTGGTGGTGTTTTTTGATTGTTATCAATATTCGCAGAAATTTTATTCATCATTTTTCTTGCAAATTCCAAAAGTTCTTCACTAAATTTATCTTTATTGTGTTCCGCATCAAACCGCTTTTTATCCCAGTTGTATTCCTTTTTCCAATAAAAAAGTATCCTGCGGGAAAGTCCGAGTTCCATTCCAATCTCCGCCAGAGATTTTTTATCGTATATGTACATGCGTTCGGCTTGTGCCAGTTGGTTGTATTTTGTCATAGTTATGCCTCCATAATAATTCTATCTAATGTAAAATTTGTCTTATCAGATAATCTCCGAACCTGAAAATTACAAGTTCTATCAATTATTCCGAGATTTTGAAAATATTTAATCATCTGATTTAGAAGTGCTAATGTGTTTTTCAAAACTTTTGGTGGTAAATTTCTACTTTTACAAAAATAATAAAATTCATAAATATCGTTACAAGTAATATCATTTAAATTTTTATTTTTGAAAAATGGAGAAATATAGTATTTTAACATTCTGCGATATCTTCTGTAAGTATTTAATTTACAATTGTTTTTGACATAATTTTCTAAAAAATAATTAATCGCAGCATCAATTGTAATAATCTGACAATTTGTCATTTGTTTTGTACAAATGATAAATTCTTGCTTTGGCTTTTCTTCCTTATATTTATACAAATCATATTCAAAGACTATTTTATCCTCGTTCAAAAGTCGTTCAAGTTCCGTTTTACAATCGCATTCTGTAATAATTTCGATTTCATCTTGGGTAAATTCTTTTAAATGTTTTGCCAGTTTTTCTATATTCATAAAATCTGCTCCATAATTTCTTTTGTAATTTCTGTAAAATTATTATCTTTGGCAAATGTTTCCATTTGATTTATAAGCTGAACAATTTGCCTAAATCTATTAAATTTTGAGTGGATATACTCAACCGTATCGGGTGTAAATGGTATTTCGGATAATTGGCTTATAATTTGTCTAATATCATTTACTCCAAAAGTTTCAAATTTTAAAATCTCTGAAAATCGGTCATACAGATGTTTGTATCGTTCAAGTTTCCTATGTGCCAAACCCATTCCTATAAAAATTATCGGACAGCCGGTTTCATCGTGGATATCCCTGAGAGTTTCAATGGTTTTATAATTATTCATCAGATAATCAATTTCATCAATAAAAATCACCTGTGGTTTATTTTTCAGCTTTTTGACAACAATATTAAAATTATCCGAAGTCAGGAATCTCGGAATTTCATCAAGTTCTTTTACCATTTCTTCAAGCAGCCATCTGCCTGTCATAAGGTTTGATGCTCTTAAATATATTCCGTCATATTTGCACGCAAGCCATAAAGCCGTTTGCGATTTTCCAAGTCCGGGTTCACCGTGAACAAGTCCCATTTTTGGAATATTTTTGGGTTTGTTAATCAGATTTTCAACAAGTCCGATAAAGTTTTTGACGTTTTGCGTTTTTATGAATGTTTTGTTCATGTGTTATCCTTTCTTGGCTTGCTCGCGTTAAACGGGCACGCTCACGCTTCGGCCCTCTGCTCGCAAGCCGCTATTCATACAATAATTTATACTCCTTTGTATTTTTGAATTCTGTTATCCAAGAATTATTCGGATCATTTGCAACTAAATACTCATATTTTTCTGAATTATTTTTAAACAGCGCTTGAACCTTTTTTGAACCCGTTTTGAACGGGGGTTGAATTTCCTTAGGTTCCATTTGTGTTTTAAGTAACTTGATATCCTCGCATTGAAGATACTTTTTTACCGATTCAACAGTTTTCTTTTTTAGTTGCCGTTGTTTGATAATTTTCTGTTTGTAATCCTCATAATCTTTGACATCACCTAATAATTTTGCCATCGGGTGTGTTTCTGTAACTCTTTCTGCTGTACATAGAAATTCGCCCTTTGGGGTGTAAACCTTAATACTTGTAAGGTCAAAAAGATTGTATTTTATTAAAACTTTGCTTTTAAAGCCGTATAACCTCTCATCAAAATAATCACAATTTAAGAACCTGATACCATTTCGCTGAATTGTCTTAACTTCTGTTGATAGCATTAAATCATCGAGAGTGTTAATATCAATATTTTGTTTTTTTCTTTCCGATAAAACTTCCGCAATTGTTTTATCCGGAGCATTCGGACAAGGCTGCGAATTTTTGAAACTCAGCCACATATCTATCATTTTTATTGTTTCTTCTATGGTCGGAATATATTCGTTGTGCCAAGATTTGTGAAGTTTTTCATTTCGCATCATATAGGCAGGTTTATTCTGAATGCTGTTTCCGATATAACTTGGGAGTAACTTTTCAAACCCTTCTTGAAATTCTTTAAAGAATCTTTCAATAACTTTTGCTCTTGCGTTATACGGTCGAGCAAATACTGTTTCAATTCCGAGTTTTGAATATAATCCCTGAAAACCGAGTTCTGTAAAACCTTTATCGTCAGTAAAATATTTTGCTCTGAATGCTCTGCCGTTATCCTGATATACAATTTTGGGAACCATATCAAGATTTATAATTGCATTCCTGAGAGCCGATGCTATACACTGCGTATTTTCTTCAAGCATAATTTCATAACCGACTAACGCAGTTGATTTCCAATCCAAAAATCCGACTAATGTTGCTCTGCAGGGTTTGCCTGTAAATGGGTTTATTACTTGAAATGCTAATTTATGTCCGTCGGCTACGAGAATATCCCCGACTTCTAGCAAACTTGCATCACGTTTTATGTAGGGTTCGACTTTATCCGATAATGCTTTTTCTCCGTCACGAGATAGAATCCATTTGTCGTAATTATTATCTTTAAACCATTTTGCATATCTTCTGAATGTAATATCAGCAGGAATAAAACTTTGTCCCTGCTCTTTTAATCTGTATTTTGTTAATGCGATTGCTTTTCCGATTGAAATTCTATTCGGGTGCAAAAGCAACCCCATAAATATTTTTATTTCTTCATCATTTAGTACAGTTCTATAATCATTAACACTACTGTATTTATATTGTGGCAAAAGTTTTGTATAATCTTCTGTTCCGTTTAGCATCGCATACCAGCGGTGTAAACTACCACGGGAGATTTTACCTAAAATCTCAAACAAGTGAGAGTTTGAAGTATTGTGCAGCTTTACAAAATCATAATCAGCTTGAAGTTTGTTTTGAGATTGCTTTCTAAACTCAAGCCACTTATGAACTATATCAAGTCTTGCGAGTGCTATTTGTTTACATTTTTCGGGAGTAAAATTTGCCATGCGTAAGTTCCTTTGCATACACATTAATTGCTCTTGTCCGCAGAAACATCAAGTCCTAAATCTCAATCTCAGAGACATTTCGACACATATCAGAATGGAAGATAATTTATTTTTGCACTTTTTTGCACTTATTTGAACTCGCTAAAATTCAAACACTAAGCGGGATAGATGCTGAAACAAATTCAGCATGGCTAAATATCGGTGCAAAAAAGTGCAAAAATTGGGACAAAAGTGCAAGAACAGTCCGGCAAATCTCTACACTATAAATCTGCCTCAAATCCCCGACAATTCGGCATCATAGCCAACAAAAACGCATCACAACTGTCCTGAAAACCTATAGTCGTCATGCCTTCGCCCTCTGCCACCTCGCGTTCGAACCATGGACAGACCTATCGGTCTTTGTGGGTTCTACAAATTCAAGCAATTTCCTAAACCAAAGACAGGCAAGCTTATGCTTGCCTGTCTTTGGTGGGCTCAGAGGGGCTCGAACCCTCGACCAATTGATTAAGAGTCAACTGCTCTACCAACTGAGCTATAAGCCCTTATGTATTTATTATATAATCTGAATTTTTATTTGCAATAATAAATTTTTAGGTTAGAATAAGTTTGATGGTTGAGTCAATAAAAGCAATGATTATGTCTGCCGGCATGGGTTCAAGATTGGAACCTTTAACGCTTATCGTTCCAAAACCTCTTGTGCCTGTTGCAAATCGACCGGTTATGGATATTTTGTTTGAAAACCTTGCTTCAATAGGGATAAAAGATGTTATTTGCAACACATATTATTTGGCTGACCAAATTATTGACCGTTACCAAAATAATAACTTGGGAATAAATTTTAACTACATCAAAGAAGAAACTCTTTCCGGTACGGCGGGCGGTGTGAAAAAATGCCAATTCTTTTTTGATAAAAATCAACCTTTTGTCGTTTTATCTGCAGATGGGCTTACCAATGCGGATATTGAAAAAGGTATTGAAATTCACAAAAAATCAAATGCTATTGCAACAATAGGTATTAAACAAATTCCTTCGGAAGATGTTTCCCATTTCGGAGTTGTTGTAACCGACAAGGACGGCTTTATTACTGAGTTTCAGGAAAAACCTGCCGTTGAAGAGGCAAAAAGTAATTTTATCAATACCGGTATTTACATTTTTGATTACAAAATTTTTGATTATATTCCTGAGAATACATTTTATGATTTTGCAAAAAATGTTTTTCCAAAGTTGCTTGCAGAACATTCTATAAACACATTTAAAGTTTCTGAATATTGGAGTGATGTCGGGACTTTGGTTCAATACAGACAGGCTGCTGCAGATCTGTACGAGGGGCACTGTAATTTCAGGCATGACAAAATTACAAAAACAAAAACCGGTGCTTATATTTCAAAATCACCTGTTGACGATACGAAATTCATAGGGTTTTCAACAATTGGCAGCGGTGTAAAATTCGGCAAAAATGTTGTAATTGAAGATTCGATAATTTGGGATAATGTAAAAATCGCAGACAGTGTAAAAATTTCAAATTGTGTTGTTGCATCAAACGCACGGATAATGACAAATATAGACGGAAAAGTCGTTGGTGCAGATGAAATAATAGACAAAAAACTTGCACTTGATTTTTAAGGATTTTGGTGTTAGATTAGAGACTATCTGGGACTGTGGCACTCTGCCGACGAGAAAGATTGAGTATCTTTCGAGGAGA
>CAMVQX010000105.1 GCA_947169755.1 uncultured bacterium | reverse complement strand
ATAACAACAGCTATTACAGATGCAACCATAACCGCACCGGCTGCAATATCCTTTGCCATACCAACAAGTTTTGAATATTTGTTATGAAAAACTGCATCCAAAGAAAACTCTATCGCCGAATTAACCATCTCTGACACTATGACAAAACCAATAGTCAATAGCAAAATGCACATTTTTGTAACAGAAAAATTCAACAAAAATGCCATTGCAATAACTACCATCGCTATACATAAATGCACTCTAATATTTATTTCGGACTTTAGGGCAAGACGCATACCCTTGCGTGCATTTTTAAACGTTCTAGAAAATCCTTGCTGTTTAAATTTTGACATACTCCAGAGCCTTATTTTGTAAATCTATAACAAAATTATAATCCTCTTCTGTTTGATGGTCAAATCCCAACAAATGCAAAATGCCATGGCTAATCAAAAAAGCCAATTCATGTTCTTTTGCCACACCCTTCTTGTCAGCTTCTTCAATTACTTTATCCAAGGCTATCATAACCTCACCGAGATTAATTTCACCGTCAAAAATAAATTTTTCCTCGCTATCTGCAAATATAGCAAATGTTATAATATCAGCCGGATAATCTTTATTCCTGTATTCTCTGTTTATTTCGTGAGTTTTTACACTATCACAGAATAAAAAGTCAAAAGAAATTGTTTTATAATCGAATCCGCTCAAACAACAACTGTCAACAACTTGAGACTGATTTAAATAAAATCTTAAAATTTTCTTGGCAATATCAATGAAAAATTTTTCATCAATTTGCCAATCGTCATAAATATTTTCGCTTACAACAAAAATATCAGGCATTCTCATCTCCACCATCACCCTCAAGCTGTTTGATTTTATTTTCCAAATCAGCATCAAGAAGTTTTGCCGGCATAGCATTTTTTTGAAATTCTTCAGGTAAATTCTCATATTTAATTCTGTTATGCTGCATACCGCGAAGAATTCTTGAGAATGTCGCAGCAATAGTCTTTATATCCTTCAATGTTAAAGGACTGTCTGACAACTGACCGTCATTTAATCTTTCTATAATTATTTTGTCAATCATTGCATCGATCTCATCCGGAGTAGGATTTTTTAAAGATCTAACAGCAGACTCAACTGCATCTGCAATCATCAAAATCGCAGTCTCTTTCATATTAGGTTTAGGACCGGGATATCTGAATTGTTCTTCTTTAACGTTTTCAAGTCCTTCTTCTTTGATAGCCTGATTATAAAAATAGCTTGCCAACCCTTCACCATGATGCTGCAAGATGAAATTTTGAATTACTTGCGGCAATTTGTACTCCTTAGCATAATCAATACCATCTTTTGTATGAGAGGTAATAATCATTTTGCTTATACGGGGAGTAAATTTGTTGTGCGGATTTTCTATAAGAAAATACGACTGATTTTCAACAAAGAATAACGGACGTTTTAATTTTCCGATATCATGATACAAGGCTCCAACCCTTGCTAATATTGGATCTGCCCCTATAGCTTCGGCTGCAGCTTCACACAGGTTAGACACCATCAAACTGTGATGATAAGTGCCGGGTGCATCCATTTGCAAACGCTTTAAAAGTTTTTGATTATGGTCTCCGAGTTCAGCCAAACCATACGGGGTTATAATTTTAAACGTACTTTCAAATAAAGGCAAAGAGCCCGAAGCTACAATTGAGCACACAAGTGAATTGAAAAATATAAATGCGCAATTTTTTATAATCAAAACATTACTTACATCAATCAAGCATTTTTCTAGCATATAAATGCTCAAAACTATTAACAAACCTGCAACTCCAATATAAAATCCCGTTTTTATCAAATCAACACGTTCAGCATAACGAATTTGAGAAATAGCAACTATTGATAATAATGACAATACCAAAAATGTAGTTGTATATTGAATATCATACTGAAATCCAACAGTCATAACAGACAATAGCATTACAAAAGACACAAAGGCTATCCTTGGCTTTGTAAAAATAGCAGCTATAATCAAAAATGCAGGTATCGGCAAAATATAAGGAGAAAAACCTATTGGCAAAAGCACTGCTATTAAAACAAGCAAAACAGAAAGACTCGCTAATATCGATAAATATCTCGGTTTTAAAAAATCTTTTTCAAAATATTTCATATAAGCCAAAAATAAAAGTGTACCGATAAATACTATGACATATATTGCTGCAAGCCCCTGCCAATTTAACTCATATACATTATAACCGGCTTGACGTAATGCATCTCTTTTTAATCTTGTAACAGGTTCTCCTTCAAAAAGAATTTTATCGCCTTTTTGGAATACAACTTCATACGGCTTAACAGAATTTTGCGCATTTTTGCGTTCAATTTCAGTTGCAAAATCATCTACAACAAGATTTGGAACAATTACCTGTTCCAATAAAGCCTTTATAACAGTAACTTGACGTTTTGAGACATTGGACACCATATGATTTTGAATAATTTTATCCATTGAATCTTTTTCATAGTCATGTTCTGTTATACCTGCTCGCAAAATATTTGATAATGTCAGCATAGCCTTGTCAAACGCTTCATGCACACTCTGTTCATCAGCTTTTAACAAGAAATTTACGACAAATTCTCTTTTGTAATTATCAGAAATATCAAACAATACATTTAATTCTTCAACTTTTACAGAATCAGCAACATCCTTTTTCCTTATTTGAGTAACAGAATTTTGAAAAGTTTGTAAATTAGTTTTGATAAAATCATCTTCTGCAGGTGTTAGTACCGGCTCAACTTTTTGGGCAACTTCCTTCTTGCGCTGTTCCGTACGCTTTACATCTTCAACAGTCAAAGTCTTTTGAGCAATTATGTCTCGCTTGCTTATTCCATTTTCAATAATATTTTGAAAAAAGAAATTCTGAGATGCAATAAGCGAAGTCATAATCAACGTAAATCCGACAAACGCACTGATTTTATGCACTAAAGATGATTCATAAAACTCTCTTATCTTTATAAAAAAATCTTCTTTATTCATATTATCCTCTTTTAAAATTTCTTTTTTATTATATAATCAAAGAGTAATTTTGACAATCACATCAGCTGGGGAATTAAGATAATCTGTTGATAGTAGAATTACATTAATTTATGTAATTTTTAACACATATTTTAAAAATCTGCGTAACAAAACTTAATATTAACAAAAAATTTAGCAATTTTTGTTAAATTTTATACTCTATATATATGTAGTAGGAAGAAAACATGGCAATAGAACGTGTAGGACAAAATTTTAATACGAGAAGTAATGTGCAGCTAAATGTACCACAGAAGACTGCGCAACATCCGAATTTTACCGGCGCGACTCCTAAGCCAAAAGAGTTTACAGATTACCTAAAGCAAAAAAATTTAGTTAAATTTTTACAGAAATTAAAATGGTTTGACGGAGAAGAGGGCAGAATCTTAATCACAGCTATCGGTACAGGTATTATAGCTCCGTTATTCATTGCTTGGAACCCGTATGTAAAACCAAAAGAAGGTGCTACTCAAGAAGACAAAGATAATCTTAAAAGAACCCAAAAATACACAGCAATGAGACAGCCTATTTCGGCAGCTCTTGCAATTCCTATTCAATTATCACTTGTAAAACCGATTAACAACGGTTTAGATATTTTGTTCAACAATACGAATTACTCAAAATACTTACCGACATACTTGGATAAGAGTGCATTACAAGATGATAAATACATTGAAAGACAAGAAAAGAAAAAATTAAAAGGTTCAAATCTTAGCAAAAAAGAAAAGAAAGCTGGACTGAAGAAAAATGTAAAAACAGTTTCTGATGCACAAATTGAATCAGTTTCGAAAGGCTTGTTAGCAAACGGTCAAATAAGAATAAGAGAAGGGGCAGACGGATTTGTTGATAATAAATCAGTCGTTGAGGCATTGAAAAAACAAATCCGACAATATGCTACTGACGCAAACAATTTGATGTATGACTCTTATAGCGAATCAGAAATTAATAAATTATTCTCTGACCCTACAGCAACAATGGAAGCTGCCAAAGGTGATGGAAAAGAATTTTACTTAAAAAGAGCTGAAACGTTAACCAAAAATGAAACAATCTTAAGAGAAGTTCTCGGAAGCAAATTACCAAAAGAAAGTAGCGAAATAGCTAATTATTTGCAACAGCAAATTGAAAAAACATCTGATAAAGATTTAAAAGAAATCTACCAAGAAATTATAGCTCTAGGCGATGCTGATTCTCAATTAAGCAGATGTAAAAGAACACTTGATCGTATAGATACTGTTAAAAGCGCGTGCGGTGGAATTTTTGATAAAGCTAAATATAGCACATACATGACTGATATTGAAACAGAAATCACAAGCCGCATAAAAAGATTTGCACAAATCAATAAGGATTTAAAAGAAGATCCGTCAAGCATTAAAGAAACAATAAGCAAAGTCGCTGAAAATTGTAAATTTGACAGTTCAAACCCGAAAATGCACAAAATTTTCCACGATCTAACGACATTTGGAAAAGATGTTGAAAAATTAAAAGCAAAAATCGGTAAAGATATTGTCAAAGCATACAAAGGTATGATGGGCGGAAGATACAGATTTATCAAAGAAGTTGCAGGTATTTCACTTGGCTTGTTTGTAACCGTACCAATTACCTGCCATGCTTTGAACTGGGTATACCCGAGATTTATGGATATATTCTTCCCGAATTTGGCGAGAAAGAAATGCCAGAATCACTCTGTTGAAAAGAACGGAGGTGATAAATAATGGCAATATCATCTGTCGGACAAAAATTTGGCGAATATGCAGCTAAAGGTATCGGAAAAGCTACTGATACAAAATTTGTAAGAAATATATGTGAAAAATTTAAAGACGATCCGATAAAATATGCAGGTTATGCAACTCTTGCATCACTAGCTACAAAAGATGCTGTTGGCTGTTATTTATACGTAACTCAATCTTTAAACAACAAAAAGATTCCGGAAGATAAAAGACGTTTCGTAGCAAATATGGACTTAACAAACGGAATTTTGAACGTTGTAACCCAGATAGGTTTGACTTTCGGATTGAAAAAAATGTATAAACCTGCATTTGATAAAATGTTAAATAAATCTTTCAATTCAAAAGCTTGCAAAGAATTAATAACAAAAATTCGTAAAGATGCAGCAAAAGACGGCTCTGATATAATGAGAAAACTTGAAGCAACTAAGAAGTTAGATGAGACTAAGAAAAATATATTCTCAGCCTTTTCTGCAGTATTAGATATCTTTGTTGCAACAATCATTGCAAAACGTTGTATCGTTCCGTTCTTATCAACACCAATAACTCAATACTTTACAAATCAACATGAAAAGAAAATGGAAGCC
>CAMVQX010000104.1 GCA_947169755.1 uncultured bacterium | reverse complement strand
AAACCAAAGAAACTCCCGACCTGCTCCTGCGTTCACATCAAATCTAATGCTCCACTAGTGGCGGAATGACTCGCTTCGCTCAAACAAATTCCGCCCTGCTATTGTGTCGCAAATATTTGATTGTTCACTCCGTCAAAGGTCGGACATTTTTTTGATTGATTTTTTCAAATTTGTTGACGCAACAAAATTATAATTTTGATAATTTCTCAATAATTTCATCTTTAGTCAATTCGGGGTTAATTTCTTTGATTGATACAATTGAAGAAGTATCAACATCTTCTTTAAATATTTTCTCTAAAAAATCACGATTGTAATCATATAAAATTGATCCATGCTGTAAAATGTAACCGTTTTTTCTAAATTGTGCAGAACCTATAAGCTTCCTGCCATGCCAGCACAAATCCGCACCCGTCGAAATTAACATACAATAATCGACATGACCTTTATATTTCTTTATCCCTCCAAAATCAAGTTCTATACCGATTTTCTTGAATACATCAATTAATATTTTTGAAATTTCTTTATAAGACTCTGTAACATTTTCACCATTTTTTAAAGCTGATACGGGACAAACATAACTGTACGTGATTTCGTCATCATGCAAAAGTGCCCTTCCGCCTGTCAAACGCCTTACAATATCAATATTGTTTTCCTTTAAAAGTTTTGTATCGACAAAATCATCCCTTTGATTTCTACCCAAAGATACGCAAGCAGGCGACCACCCGTAAAGCCTAAAAATAGGTTCAGTTAATTGTTTTTCAATAGCTTCATCAAGCAAATCGGAATCAATTTGCATATTTTTTGAACCTGAATTTATTTCATACGGAATAAATTTCAATCTTTTGCCTCACGATTTTTTAAATCTTCTTCAAATTGTTTGAAAACTTCATTCCCCACAAACTGTTCCAAAGAGGCACGTTTTGCTAAGAAATCGGATCTTGCACGCATTTGATTATCCAATGCTGTTCTATAATAAGCATCAGTAATTAAAACAAGTTCACGTGTCATGTTTTGTGCTATTTCATAATTCTTCTTGCGTTCTGCAACAATTTTATCTACAAGTTTATATTTTTTCCTTGCAGTCATATAGTCGTAGTACAAATCAACCGTACGCTGCTGAAGGTCTTCAATTTTTCTTACCAAAATAATCATGTCAGCATCGGTTACTTTTGTGTATTTATAGTTCAAGGCCTTTGTATCCTGAGACATAATTCCCAAGACATTTCCGCCGATTAAAGAACCTGCCGCAAGAGCCGGATTTCCTATACCCGCACCTACAAGTGTTGACATACTTGCAATTGTTGTCAAAACTTTTTTAACAGATTTTTCATCAGGCTTGTCCTCATCAGGATTTGCAAGCTTGTACAGTGCAAAATTTATCGTATCACTTTGAGTTGCAGCACCTTGCCATAATACAGACAAATCGCCAACCAAATCCTCTTGATCAAGCTCCAAATCGGCAGCAACTTCCCTTGATATTTGCTTTATACTCAAATCTGCATAAGTTAAGTCGTTTACGTCGAATTGAGTAACATCTTTTTTTACATATTCCTGATAAACAGGATCTTGTGCCTTTGCTTCAGTATACTCTTTTTCCGGAATTTCAGAAAGTCCCGTTCTGTATGCAAACGGTTTCGGGGCATTCAAATCATCCAATGTTGCAGAATATGACGGCAGTATAAAAATTAACATAACAGTAAGAATTATAAATTTTTTCATTTTCTCACCGCCTTTTCTCCGACCAAAGTAGCCTCTGTATTAAACTGATAGAGATTCAATTTGTCAACAACTTTTTTGCCTGCAAGTCTTTGAAGCTCTAAATGGTATTTTTTAGAAAGTTCCATATGATTAAATTCTTCAACTCTCATATTGTCATATAAAGATGATGATATTGAGATTTCCATCAAATCCTCATCGTCAAGAGCCTTTGCATAATTTTTGTTATACAAAAGGAGTTTTTGACGAGCTTCTTTTAATTGAGTCAACTCACTCTTGTAATTATAATAGGCAGTAATAATTTTATCTTGCAGATTTTCGACCAAACCGGCAAGTTCAATCAATTCAGTATCGGTAAGAGGAATTTCCGTCGGCATGGTTTTACGATTAAGAAGATTTTGTGCCAATCTGCCTGTTGCAAATGCTCCGGATTGTATTGCATAATCAGCACCAATCAACGACGGAGCTAAAGATGCACCGGCAATAACTGCCGAAAGAGTTTTTGCCATCAAGGATGAGTGGATTCTTCTTTGACTTTCCGGAGTAGAAAGTTTTTTAAGCGCAAAGCCGATAACTTGATTATTTTCTACAGTCCCTTTCCAAAGGTTTTCAATATCTTCAACATCTTTTTCTTTTTGTAAATTCAAAAGCTCCTGCAATATAGCATCATCATTTACCAAAAGAGATTGTTTTGTGTTTATATTTTGCTTCGGAAGTTCATAAGTATGTTTTTTAACTCCGGAAAGTGATACTTCTCCATTATCATTCGTTGTTACATTTTTTGACACAGGAACATAATGGGCATCATCAGGAATGATTCTATTTTGAATTGTCGAATTATTTGGAGCAGGAGCGTACTGAGTATTGTATGGTATATAGGGAGAATATGGCTCATAATCTTCCCTATGAACACTAAAACCACCGTCGTCATCATAATATGATGATGGAAATGCCAATACCGGCAAGCCTGAGAGAATTATACACAAAACCAGAATCTTTTTCATAATACATATATAACACAATCTTTTTTATAAATCCAACGGTTGATTATCTTCTACATCAAATGTATGTTATTCGAATTATAAAAAAACTATATTATTAATTTGGAGGAGAAAATTGAGTTCAAATATTAATTTACAAAATAATTTTTATGAAAAAGCGAATGCTCTCAGACTTGATAGTCTTTACAGAGAAGCAGTTGCAATGTATTTGAATGCAATTTTGATAGACAGAAACAACGCCAACAGCTATTTTGAACTTGGCATGTGCTATAAAAATCTGAAAGAATATGACAAAGCTATAAAATACCTTGAACTGGCAGGCAACTTAAAAAAAGATTATTTTGATGCATTTTATGAGCTTGGAATTTGTCATCAACTCCAAGGAATCCCATGCGGAGCGATAAAAAACTTTATTAAAGCAATACAAATAAACCCTGAAAATACGGAAGCAATTTTGCAGCTTGGAATATCACACGAATTGTGCGAAGAAGACGAAATTGCACTAATGGTATATCAAAAACTTATAGAAAATTCTCCCGAATTTACAAAAGCTTATGAGCATAAATCTTCCTTGCTGATGAAAAAAGGAAATTATGAAGCAGCCTCAAAAATTTTACACAAATTATTAAAAATAGATGATACCTATGCAACAGCATACGCAGGACTTGGTGTATGCTTTGAAAAGCTCGGAGAGACCGCAAAAGCCACAAGATATTATAGAAAATTTCTCACACTTCAGCCTATCTCGGAACAAACGAACTTTATAAAAAGCCGATTGGAAAAAATAAAAACTAGACATATGGCTAAATGTCATAATTATATTAAAAGTATATAATTAAACCGGAGGTTAGTTTATGACGGATATGCTAACGGAGGAAATTTCACAAGTCATATGCTCTTTGGATAAAATGGAAACAATTACAAAAGTCTTAAGCCAAACTAGTTTTGAAGACAGAGATTTTAACCCTATAGATTATCAAAATTTATGCTCTGTACTGATTAGAGAAATTGACTTCGCTAAATCTAAAATTTCAAAAAATCGATAATCCAAGTATCTTGTAGTAAAAAAAATTTTATGCTAGCATTATCACAGTGAGGTGAATATGCAAGCACGCAGAGCAGCCAGAGAATTGGCATTTATACTGTTTTCACAGTTTGACAAAAAAATAACAAATTATTCAAGAGAAGATTTACAAGATATCATATTAAAATCGGTCAGAATACTAACGAGCAGCGCAAATGACGAATTAAAAATTGCATTGGGTTCACTTATTTCAATGAGAGACCAGATTGAAACATATGAAGCCGAATCCGAAACAAATTTAAATCGTCCGATTGGAGCTGCAAATATTCCTGTTCCAATTCCGATGACATCCGATATGGTTGGCAGAATTAATGAAATGATTGATATTGCCGAAAAATCTATGATGGCATTAGAAATCGCAGAATTTACCACACTTGATTCTCAAAATGACGTAAAAAATTATGCAATTCAAATTGCTGAATTTTTCCAAAAAAATAATAAAGAAATTGATGAAATTATTCAAAAGTATGCCAAAAATTGGGATTTGGGCAGACTTGTCAAAATGGACAAAGATATTTTACGTATCGCAATTGTTGAGCTTTTGTACATAAAAGATGCACCTATGAAGGTTGTTGTTGATGAAGCTTTAGAGCTTGCGAAAAAATATTCTACAGACGACAGTGCATCATTTATTAACGGAATTTTGGCAAAAGTCATCGTAGATTACGGTTTAAATTAATCTTTTCCCTCGAACCTTATGGGTGAGGGCAGGTAGGGGCTATGTTCGGATTTTTTAAGGATAAATTTAACAACTTAAAAGAGGTTGTATCAAACACTGCGCAAAATCTTGTCGGGAATGTTGTTAGCACAGTTGCCCAAGAGGAAGAGTTTTCGGAATTTGTGCTTGATGATATGGAAGATACACTTATTAGCGCAGATTTAGGAGTCGGATATGCATCTGAACTTGTTGACAAGCTCAGAAATCAGAACAAAATTAGACCTTCTGATGTAAAAAACTATTTAAAAACCGAGTTTTTAAACACCTTGAAAGAAGCCGGAAGCAATGAATTAAATTTTCAAGACGGGTTGAATATATATTTTATTACCGGTGTAAACGGCGTCGGAAAAACCACGCTTATCGGAAAACTTGCATATAAATTTAAACAAGAGGGCAAAAAAGTTTTGATTGCCGCAGCAGATACATTTCGCGCCGCAGCGGAAGAGCAGCTTGATATTTGGTCAAAACGTGCAGGTGCTGATATTGTACGTCATGACAAGGCTGATCCTGCCTCTGTTGTTTATGAAGCAATTGATAAAGCTGTATCAAATCAATATGATGTTATTTTAGTTGATACCGCAGGACGTTTGCAAAATAAATTCAATCTGATGGAAGAACTAAAAAAGATAAAGTCCGTAATTGACAAAAAAGCGCCTGAAGCTTTGCGTGAATGCATGCTTGTATTAGATGCAAATACTGGACAAAACGGTTTGCAGCAGGCAAAAGTATTCTCAGAAGCTGTAAATTTGACCTCGGTTGCTCTTACAAAACTTGACGGTTCAGCAAAAGGGGCGATAGTTTTAGCAGTTGCGAGGGAAATGAAGCTTCCTGTAAAACTTGTCGGTGTCGGCGAAAAAATGGAAGATTTGAAACAGTTTAATTC
>CAMVQX010000103.1 GCA_947169755.1 uncultured bacterium | reverse complement strand
GGTCAAAAAGCTTCAACAGTAGCTCAAATAGCAAAGACTCTTGAAGAAAAAGGAGCTATGGAATATTCAATTATTGTTTCGGCGACGGCAAATGAACCTGCACCACTCCAGTATATTGCACCGTTTTCCGGTGTCGCAATAGGTGAAGAGTTCATGGAACAAGGCAAAGATGTTTTGATAATTTATGATGATTTGTCAAAACATGCACAAGCTTATCGTGCTATGAGCTTGCTGTTAAAAAGACCGCCGGGACGTGAAGCATACCCTGGTGATGTTTTCTATCTCCATTCGCGTTTGTTAGAACGTGCGGTTAAGCTTAATGATGAGCTTGGCGGTGGCAGTATTACAGCACTACCTATTATTGAAACTCAAGCAGGAGATGTATCTGCATATATTCCTACCAACGTAATTTCTATTACTGACGGTCAAATATTCTTGGAAAGCAATTTGTTTAATTCTGGTATCAGACCGGCAATTAATGCAGGAATATCAGTTTCCCGTGTTGGGGGTGCTGCTCAAACTAAAGCGATAAAACAAGTTGCCGGACAATTAAGATTGAATCTCGCTCAATATAATGAATTAGCTGCATTTGCTCAATTTGCTTCCGATTTGGATCAATCAACTAAAAATCAATTACTCAGAGGTGAAAAATTAACCGAAATTTTAAAACAACCTCAATATAAGCCGTTAAGTGTAGCAGAACAGGTATCAATACTTTTTGCTGCCAATGAAGGATTGTTGGATGATGTTCCTAATTCTGATATATCAAGATTTAAGCAAGAATGGTTTGCTCATCTTGCAGAAAACTTGAAAGCTTTATCAGATAACTTGAATGACGGAAGTGCTTTGTCTGATGAAGATAAGAGTGAATTAAGAAGTGAAATAGAAAAATTTAAGAAAACATTTTAAAAATAAAAAATTTAAAAGATATTAAAAACAGAATACAGAGTGTAAAAAGTACTCAAAAAATAACCAGAGCAATGAAGATGGTTGCAGCAGCAAAGGTTAAAAAGGCTGAGAATACTGTTAAAGCTTCACGCCCCTTCACGCTTGAATTAAATTCTATGTTCAATAAATTATTACACTCAGTTACTTCATACAGTTCGCAAACACTTAAAATTAAATCTGCAATTGATAATTATCCGGAGCTTTTACAAGTAAGAGATATTAAAACTGTAGGTCTGCTTGTTATTACATCAAATAAAGGGCTTGCAGGTGCTTATAATGCAAATATAATCAGACGAACAGTTCAAACTGTTGCAGAATATAAAAAACAAGGCATAAATACCATTTTATTTATTGTAGGTCAAAAAGGGATATCAACTTTAAAGAAGAAATGCCCTGAGTGCGAGATTGCAAAAACATATTTGGCTGTCGCAAATGAGCCTACTGCTGAGAATTCTCTTGTAGTAGTTGAAGATATGGCAGAATATTTTGTTTCGCATAAAATTGATAAGATTGAGATAATAACAACACGTTTCAAAAATATGATGAGTTATTTTATTGAAAATTGGACTGTTTTGCCTTTAAAAAATGTGAATTATGATACCGAAAAAATTCATGATAATGTGATTGAACCGTTGATGGAGTTTACTCCGGATAAGCATAATATTCTTCAAAAAATTGTACCTATGTATATGTCTAATATCTTGTTTCAATCGCTATTGGAAGCACAAGCAAGTGAACTTGCCAGCCGTATGACTGCTATGTCTGCCGCTTCCAATAATGCTGAAAAAATGCTTACTGAGCTTTCGGTTCAGTATAATAAAACACGACAATTTGCAATAACTCAGGAAATAATAGAAGTCGTTACCGGCGCAAACGCTCAAGTCGGCTAAACATTTTTTCTCAAGAACTCAATATTTTCTTTTTTCAACATTAAATCAAATTGGTTTATTTGCTCTGCATTCTGCTGAGCTGCAAGCTTAGCTTTGCGTTTAGCTTCAGATTTGTTCGTCATGTAAATATTTAATTTTGGGACACCAACACCAAGTACAAGTCCTGAATATAGATATCCAGCTATTTGCGACATATTCAGAGCAAAGAGTTTTTTCTTAGTTGCCTTATCTGCATGTTTGATTAGTTTTTTAAACGGTATTGCTTTACCGTCTTTTACGGTTTGAATTCCGTGTTTTTTAAGAGCTTCGCATAAGACTTCATCTCTGGTTTTTAAAGATGAATGTGTCAGCCATTTAAAGAAGTTCTTAGAACCTTCTTTAGTAACGTTTATAAGTGATTTGTCAAATCCGTGAGCAACGCCTTTAGTAACAAGTGTTCCCAGTACCAAGAGGTTCAAGAAACCTAATGTATCTTTAACGGTAGCTTCTCTAAGTTCATCTTTGTCTCGTGCTGATAATAAACGAGAAGCAATAGTCAGACCGTAAACTAGCTTCAATTGTGCTACTGTTGGTATCATACCTTGGAATTGTATTTTATTTAGTAAGTTTTTCGGGTTAGTTGTAATGGTTGACAATGCCCCGACAGTAAACGCAGAAGCAACAAGTGCTTTTAACATTTTGAAACCATGGCTTTTGTCTTTTTGACGTCCTTCTACTCCGACGAAACCGTCTTGGCCTGTCTTTTTACGAGTTAAGTACATGTTAATTGGTTGTGTAGCCATACCGACTGCAGCAGCAATAGCAAGCCCTGCTACCGAACGTCTGATATTTAATGATTTTATGCCTTTTATAAATGCATTATCTGCGCCGTTAGATTTAAATAATTTTTCGACACCGTCATTCATAAATGTTTTTGAAACATTATAAACATTAGAAATTAGGTTTTTAAGTGAGTTGTCAGCTTTTATGTTAAAGCCTTCCAAAACGACTTTTGTTTCTGCACCGGTATCTGAAACTAACAATGTATGCAAGTACTTTCTGAATTCTTTATCAATTGTATTTGATTTTGAATTCAAAATTTTGTCAGATAATGCTTTTGAAAATTCTTTTTGCGTTTCTTTAGATATTCCTACATAACCGTTAGTTTTATCAGCGGATGTGTTGAAAAATTTAATATTTTCAGCAAGTTTGTCGGTGTATGCTCTTACATAAACTTTTGGATCAGAAGAAGTTTTTTGTGCTTCATTCCAGTATTTAGCAAGAATATCAACTGTGTCATTGTTAGCGAATATTTTATCAGCACGTATACCGTATTTTTTGTTAAACAAGTATGCTAATCCCATACCGGCTGCAGTACCATATACCCCTACCATTGAGTGGTTAAATGTACCCATAGATTCACGGCGACCTGTCTCTGCTCCGGCAGCAGGACCTCTGTTAACAAAATCTACAGTCGTTCTTGGTATAACCATTGAGCACAAATCTACGGCGTTTGCGCCCCAAGCCTGATTTGTATCAAGGAATCTCAAGATTGCACTGCCTGTATCAAAAGCACCTGTGAAACTTTGTTGTTTGTTATTCTGTTGTTGATAATTTATTGGTTGTATGCTCATGATTTTGTCTCCTTACGAATTGTGAAATGAATTAAATACCGCTTTTTCTTTTAAATACATCTTTGAAATATCATCTGATGTGGCTTGGGTTGTTGGTGATGCTTTTGATGATGTATCACCTGACGTTGAGCCGACAGCGGATGACGATGTAGTTTGAGAAGTTGCGGAAGCGGTTGAATTAGTTTCATTCAACTTCGCAAGTTCTTCTGCATGTTTTTTGTTTGTTTTCGACCTAGTGTAAATCGGAATTAAGACGCCGAGAGCAATGAGTGAGAAGACAATATTACCCAATTGACAAATTGTACGTAATCGTTTGTCTTTTGCAGATGAAAGTTCATCTGAAGATTTAATAGCTGTGTGTTTAGCCCAATTCCAGAATTTTTTCATTGCTCCGGCGTTTTCTTCCGGTTCTTTTAACCTGTTTATTAGATGTACATCAGGTTTATATTTTTCAAATAATGTTGCTATTCCTTTTGCTACATAATCGCCTAAGAAATAGAAACTTGAGAATGTTGCAATGTCTCTTACGGTTGCTTCTCTAAGTTCATTTTTGTCTTCTGAAGCACCCATACGGCTTGCAAATGTTGCTGTAGAAATCAGACGTGCTTGATCCATAGTTGGGAACAAGCCTTTAAATTGGAACATTTTTAGTGAAGGTTTATCCATAAACATTGACAAACCTGCAACGCCAATCATTGAACCAATTGATATGAATTTTTGTGCCAGAAGTTCTCGTTTTTCTTTTGGAGTCATTTCTTTTTGTTGTTTATTTTCTCCAAAATCCTTGTAAATCGGAGCACCTTTTTGACCGGATGTTTTACGTGTTATCCATCTGTTTATAGGCTGCATAGATATAGCAAGCGGTATGATAATACCAAGACCGCCGATACTTTTCCAATTAACAAGTTTTTTAGCTTTTTTAAAGTATTCAGCCAGTTGATTTGTATCGGTTATATTCTCTTTAACAACACCTCTTAAGAGTTTAACAGTGTCTTCACAAATAGCCTCAAGATTGTTATTAAAGAACGATTTGTCTGACTTGAATTTAATATTTTCGGCAATTCTAGTTTCTTCAACTATTGCGGAGTATGCTTTCTTAAAGCGTTTAGAGTCATACTTTTCTGATTGAACAATATCTACAAGTTCTAAAACGGCATTGTGAATCTTTTCATTGCCTATTTTACCCTTGAAATTGCCAATTGTATCAGTTTCAATTTTTAGTATGTCGGCAAAATTGCGAGTTTCTTTACCGTCTATACCTGATAAATTGCCCAATTGATCTCTAAATGTATTATATATTTTTTCTTTAGAAGATCCTTTAGCATTTTTGTAGAAATAGTGTATTTTGTCTATACTGTCACTGTTTGCCCATGTAGATACCAGACTTGATTTTTTAAAGTTACCTAAAATTGGCCGCTGCAAAAGTTTTGCTACTGCCATAACTATAAAGCTTGGAATAAGACAATTTACGATTAAACCTGAAGATTCTCTTCTGAATGCCTCGAATCCGGCGTGTCCGTTTGATTCTTTTGTTTCAACTATAGTACGCGGAACAATAGCTGTAGATAAATCCAGAGCTGTAACATTAAGCATAGGATATCTTTCGCACATTTGTACAGCAGCAATTAAGCCGTCTCCTAAACCGTTAAAGGAAGGATTATTGCGATAGTTGTCCCTTGTTGGGGTATGATTGTCTTCTACACTGATTTTTTTAATCATAAATTGTCTGGATTTCTACACACACTATTATAACAATTGGATACATATATTAAAAGCTCTGGTTTTCAAAAATTGCCTATTTAAAGAAAAATGTTAAGGAGATATTAAGATGAATTTTTGATTTTTTTATTAAAAATAGATTTTTTTAAAAGATAAAATTAAAAAAAATACTAAAAATTTTTATAAAATCAAATAAAATGTACAAAAAACTCTAAAAATATGTTGAAAATTTTTTGTAAATTTTTATTAAGAAATTGCATTTT
>CAMVQX010000102.1 GCA_947169755.1 uncultured bacterium | reverse complement strand
AACCTGTCCCGCCCGTTATTAAAATTGTTTTACTCATTATTACTCCATTTATTTTATATATTTAATAATTTTGAGCTTTTCTTTCGAAATAAGATTTTGGATGAGCGCACACAGGGCATTCGTCCGGCGCTTTTTTACCTACAACAATATGACCGCAATTTGAACACTGCCAAATCGTATCCCCTTGCGAAGAAAATACCAAATCCCCTTTGATATTAGCCAAAAGTTTACGATATCTTTCTTCATGTTCTTTTTCAATCTTAGCAACCCCTTCAAAAAGTGCGGCAATCTTTTCAAAACCCTCTTCTCTTGCCTCTTTTGCAAAAGTTGCATACATATCTGTCCATTCATAATTTTCGCCGTTTGCAGCTTCTTCCAAATTTTTAACGGTATCTCCGATACCATTTAACAGCTTAAACCAAATCTTAGCATGTTCTTTTTCATTTGCGGCTGTTTCCTCAAATATTTTGCTTATTTGAACATAACCTTCTTTTTTTGCAACAGATGCAAAATAAGTATATTTGTTTCTTGCTTGCGATTCACCGGCAAAAGCAGTTTTTAAATTCTGCTCAGTTTTAGTCCCTCTCAATTCCGTCATAAGAATACACCTTTCTACACTAATAACCTACAAAAATAGTATAACAAAAAAGAATTATAATTTCTTATAATTCTTTTTTTATCTTTGATAATAAACCATTGAACCAGGAATCTTTTTTCCCCTCAGGTTCACTCATATAATCCAACTTTTTTGATGATAATTCAAATGAGTCACCTTTATCGTTTTTGCCGGAGAACAGACTCCCTTGATTTTGATCTTTCTTTCTGCCACCGCCGCCCATATAACCGGTATTCCCTGCGCTTCCGCCGTCATTATTTGAGCCGGTTGCCGCTTTGATCATTGGTTCATTCATGGAGAAGTTTACATCGAAACTCATTTTCCCATTCCTTATATTTTTCCCTTATATATATAAAGTAAATATTTAGTAAATTTTTGTTACAAAACAGGTCGTATCGTAATAAAAATTTACAATTATTCATTTTCGAGAAAGCAAGCTATCTCTCTGTTTTCAGAGAATATTAAACTTTGTTACAATTGTCGTAAAATATTAAACTTATTTACTAATTATGCCGATAAATAAACAAAGAACTCTCGAGGTATACATGGCAATAAGAATTGATTCGATATTAGAATATTTACAAGCCAGACTGGGGTTATCAGAATCCCAGTTAAAAATATATGAGGATAAATCACTAGAGGAAATCTTAAGAGAGGAAGCACTTAAGGGAAATCAAGCTGCAATACAACTTGCTGTCGCAATGTTTACAAATCCTAAACAGCTTATAGAACTGTTTCAACTTTCAAATCCTGAAAACAAACTCACCATCATTAGCACAATGACCACATCACAAATCGAAAAACTTATACCAATGATGGAGAAAAAAGATTTAGTTCAAGGGCTTCACTTTTTCTCAATGGATGCACTTATGGATATGCTGCAAAAAATTCCAAAAGAAGAACTTGTAAAAACTGTTTTCCAATTATTTTCAAAAAAACAAGTTATTGAAATGATGCCGGAAAAACAGCTTGATAAAGTTCTTACGGGGCTAGATATGGATAAGGGTTATTTACTTCAAAATATGAAACTTATACCTGAAATGTATTTGAGGCAAATAATCGAGAGTATCACAGGAGAAGAAGCACAAGGTTCAAGCAATGATTTAAGAAATCAATTAGCACAAATGGGCGATTTAGATTATAAACAAGCAATATTGAATCTTGAACCGGACCAAAAAAGACAATTAACACTACTTATTGCAAGCGGAGATGAAAAATATTTCAACAATTTTGATGCCGATGCATACACGCATATTATCAATCGCGAATGCCAAAAATATGACGTTGTAAACGCAATGGGAGTGATAAAAACTGAGTATCTTGAAAAAATGATTATGCAGCTTCCTCCGGATTTACTTTCAATTGTTATAACACAAGTTGATACAGAGAAATTTGCAGATGCTTTAATTAACAAATTCCCTGAAACACTTGCACGTTTTGTAGCTGCATAAATTATTCACTCGCTTTTACAGCAGGGAAGAAATATCTCACACCATCATCAGATCTCCATCTGACATAACCTGTTTTTGGTGTTTTATCCATATCCATAACACTGACAAGCGCCCAATTACCACGAATAACATTTAAATGAATTTGTTTTGGAACATTTATGGTAGAAATAGTTTTTGCCTTATCTTCAGGTGAAGATTTCAAATCTTTGCACAAAGCCGGTGCACCTTTTAAAAGATTTAAACCATATTTTTTTCCATAAGTGTTATAAAAATTAATCCAAGTCATAAACTTGTACGGATCATCTTCTCTAATCCAACCTGTTTCACCTGTTGAGTTGTTATAAACAATTTCCACCCAACCATCAGCAATATCAACCACATTAACAAGTGCAAGTTCTTTTTTAGCCAAGAAAACAGAAAAAAAACTTTCCGGAGAGATATTTTGCGGGAAAAAATCTTTCTCATTCCAACGAACTCTGTACAGAATTTGAGAATTTTCATCAGGGAATTTGTATATAGTAACATCATTCCCCACTTGATAAAGTCCTACCGTGTGGACATTGACCAACACAGGAGATGTCGGAATAATATCTTTGGCAAAAGCACCTCCGATACTTAACATAAAACCTAATATCAATGATAAAAATATTCTTTTCATAATAAAACCCTCACCCTAACCCTCTCCCTCGGAGAGGGAATAAACTGACAATTTAACTTTATTCTCTAAAACTAATTTGAGCATATGTTTTTTGCAATTTTTCACGAACAGATTGCATTTGTTGTTCAATAATTTCATCTGTCAAAGTTGCATTTTCATCTTGCATTTTTATCCTGAACGCAACTGATTTAAATCCTTGTTCAACATGTTCGCCTTGATACACGTCAAATATTTCTGAACCGCTAAATATATTTTGTTTAACAGCACCTTTTATAACTCTTTGAATGTCATCAAAAGAAACATCTTCATTTATAATAAATGCGATATCACGTCTTACTTCAGGATATTGAGGAATATGTTTAAATCTTGGAACAGATTCTTTGACAGCACCAATTATTTCAGTTAAATCAACTTTAAATAAAAATGCGTGCTGATTAAGTTTCAATTTATCTTCAACTGTCGGATGAAGTTGGCCGAAATATCCAATAGGCTGAGGTTTTTTACCCAAAAGCAACAAAACACCGGTTCTGTATGGATGAAGAACATTGTGAGTCTTTGCAAGTTCGGTTTGCTCAATAGGAACAATTTTAATTCTGCGCATAACATCAAGTTCTGTTAACAAATTCTCAACAATACCTTTTACATAGAAAAAGTCTGTCGGAGTTTTTACTTCCCATTTAGAATTTTGAACTTCACCGGTTATAACCCCTTCTAAAACTCTAGTTTCTTTAACACCGGTATTTTTTTCATCCGCAGGAGCTACTTTAATATAAGTTTTACCTATTTCATATGCCCAGAATGTTTTTTGGCCGTTGTCAAAGTTATTTTTCATACAGTTTAGTACACTTGCCGCCAAGCCCTGACGAAGCATTGAATATTCTTCACTTGCAGCATTTGCAACTTTTACTGCATTTTCATCATCATAATCAATTTTGAACTTGTCAAGCAAGGATTTGCCAATCAATGAACTTGTTTGAATTTCGGTCAAACCAGCAGAAAGCATTAACTGATGAACTTTTTTCAACACTTTTTCTTCTAAAGAAATTTCAGGAAGTTGAGATTTTGGAGGAAGTGTCGGAGAAATCTTATCAAAGCCATTAATCCTTGATATTTCTTCGATTAAATCAATTTCTCTTGTAACATCATACGCTCTGAAACTTGGAACTGAGAATTTTGCAGCAACAGGATTACCACCAAGTTTTTTAAATCCCAATTTTTCTAATATACTATCGCACTTTTCAGCCTCAATATCGCAGCCCAAAATTCTTTTTATTTGAGGATATCTCAGGGTAATTTCAAGAGGCTCAAGTTTATTAACACCGTCTTCCACAACGCCGATAACCTCTGCATCTGCATATTGAACCAAAAGTTGCATTGCACGCATCAGAGCCGGTTTTACAGCTTCAATATCAATTCCGCGTTCAAATCTAGCACTTGCTTCGCTGCGATATCCTACGCTGCGAGAAGATTTTCTGTTTGAAACAGGGGTAAAATACGCAGCTTCCAAAACCATAGAAGTCGTATTCTCATCAATTTCAGAGTTTTCACCTCCGAAAACACCTGCTAAACATACCCCTTTGTCTTGTGTCGCTATTAGAACCGAATCATTTGTCAAATCTCTTTCAACACCGTCTAATGTTGTAATTTTTTCACCTTCTTTAGCACGTCTTACGCATAAATAACCGTCTAGTTTATCCGCATCAAAAGCGTGCAACGGACATCCGTATTCAAGCATTACATAGTTTGTAATATCAACAACGTTATTTATTGCACGAATACCTGAAGCAATAAGTCTTTTTTGCATCCAGTCAGGAGAAGATTTTATTTTAATATTTTTCAAAAGTCCTACTGAATAATATTTACAAACGTCTTTATCTAATATTTCAACCTTAAATTTATCTGTTGTTAAATCTTTTGTGCATTCAATAGGATTTAATTTAAGCGGTTTGTTAAATAATGCACTTAATTCTCTGGCAACCCCAATAACAGACATTTGATCTCCGCGGTTTGCCGTTGGAGCAACATCAATAACCGTATCCTTTTCAAATCCTAAAACGTCTTTAACATCTACACCTATTTGCACATCAGGGAATATTCTGTTTAATACAAGTATTCCGTCTTCTTGTTGATAATTTCTTTCAGATACACCAAGTTCATCAGAAGAACAAAGCATCCCTTGAGATTCAACTCCGCGAATAACCGCAGGAGTAAGTTCAAATTGTTCTCCGGTTTTTCTGTCCAAAACTTTTGACCCGACACTTGCATAAGGAACAATTTGACCGACTGCAATATTTTGAGCACCGCAAACAACAGTTTTAACACCGCTGCCCGTATTAACCGTAACCAAATGTAAATGATCAGAATTTGGATGATTATCAATTTTTTCAATTTTAACAGTAATAATATTTGTAAATGACGGTTGAACTTCTTCCACCGCTTCAACTTCCAAACCGCTCATAGTTAATTCATGCGCAATTTGTGAAACTTCTATATCGGATAAATCTACTAATTCGTTCAGCCAGTTTATAGATACTTGCATATTATATTCCCTCTTGTATTCATCGTATTTTACAATGGTATTTTAGTATAAAAGAAAAAAGAAGTAAATAAAGTTGGAAGTTTGATAAGTTAGATAGGTTTGATAAGTTGGATAAGTAGGATAAGTAGGATAAGTACGTATATGTTTATTTAGTTTATTATAACCTGTTAAGATATTTATTATTTATAAATCCTTGTAAAGAACTTCATACTTAGCAAACTTATCCTACTTAGCAAACTTTTTAATTAAGTTGGATAAGTACGTATAAGTTTATT
>CAMVQX010000101.1 GCA_947169755.1 uncultured bacterium | reverse complement strand
GTTTTGGTTGATTATTCAACCAATGTTCAAAAGGGTGATTTAGTTCAAATCAGAGCAACAAGTATTTATGCAAAAGATTTGGTAAAAGCCGTATATAAACGTGTAATTGAAAAGGGTGCACACCCTATTATGCGCACTTCTTTTGAAGATTTTTCCGATATATTTATCAAATATGCGTCTGATGAGCAATTAGACTACATTGATCCTATTATAAAACTCGAATATGAAACAGTTAACAAATTTATTTCTATTGGCGCGCCAATGAATACAAAGAATATGGCACGTGCTGATTTGAATAAATTGTCAAGACGTTCAAAAGCATCACAAGGTCTTTCGAAAATGCTTATGGAAAGATCCGCAAAAGGTGAAGCATCTTGGGTTGTTGCTGATGTGCCGACTCATGCGCTTGCACAGGAAGCAAAAATGTCGTTTGATGAATATTCTGAATTTTTGTTTAATTCTTGCTATTTAAACCTTGATAATCCTGTTGCAAGATTGAGAGAACTTGATGAAAAACAAACTAAATGGGCAAATTATTTGAATAATGTCAAAAATGTGCGAATTGTAGGCGACAGAACAGATATAACTTTCAATGTTGAAGGAAGAAAATGGATTAGCTGTTCAGGATTAAACAACTATCCTGATGGTGAAGTGTTTACATCTCCTGTTGAAGACGGAATAAACGGCGAAATCTACTTTGATTTTCCGCAAAACTATCGCGGGAATTCGGCAACAGGTGTACACCTATGGATACAAAACGGCAGAATAGTTAATTTTGAAGCCGATACGGGTAAAGACTATTTGCAGGCAATGTTTGACATGGACGAAGGTTCGAGAGGCATAGGTGAAATTGCAATCGGTACAAATAGCGAAATCCAAGAAGTTACCGGAAATATTCTTTTTGATGAAAAAATCGGCGGTTCAATCCACATGGCAGTCGGAGCATCATACCCAGAAACAGGCGGCAAAAACGTATCCGGACTCCATTGGGATATGATTAAAAACATGAAAAACGGCGGAAAAATATTTGCTGATGATGTTTTAATCTACGAAAACGGTAAATTTTTGATATAAAATTCAACTAACTTGCTAACTGGTTATTTTTGTCATAAGATTTTCTTAGAACTAAGGAGAAAAGTATGAATGAGCTTTTAAGAAAATCGGCAACAGAACAAAGTAAAGCCCTTAAAAATAAAGAAATTTCCGCTGTGGAATTGACAAATGCAGCTTTTGCAAGAATTGATGAACTTGATGATAAATTGGGTGCATTTAATTCACTGACAAAAGAAACAGCACTTGAAACAGCTAAAAAAGTTGATGAAAAAATAGCAAAAGGAGAAGAATTACCACTTTTGGCGGGTATTCCTTTAGCTTTGAAAGATAACATGAATTTAGTCGGTTCTAAAACCACTGCATCTTCAAAAATTTTAGAAAATTTTGTATCACCTTTCAATGCAACGATAACTGAAAAACTTTTGAATAATTTAGTACCGATTGTCGGAAAAGCAAATTTAGATGAATTTGCAATGGGTTCTTCAAACGAAAATTCAGCATTCAAAAAAGTTCATAACCCTTGGAATTTAAACAAAGTTCCGGGAGGCTCTTCAGGCGGTTCTGCCGCATCTGTTGCAGCTTGTGAAGCTACTTTGGCACTTGGTTCTGATACCGGCGGTTCAATAAGACTTCCTGCATCATTCTGCGGTATTGTAGGCATGAAACCTACATACGGCAAAGTTTCCCGTTATGGTTTAATTGCATTTGCATCATCTTTAGACCAAATCGGACCTTTTGCAAGAACTGTTGAAGATGCTGCAAACTTACTTGAAGTTATTTCAGGGCATGATCCTAAAGATTCAACATCATTAGATTTACCTGTCGAGCATTATGCTGCAGGTTTGAATAATGATATTAAAGGCATGAAAGTCGGTGTAATAAAAGAACTTATGGCAGAAGGTCTGTCAGATGATGTACAAAAAGCTATACAAAAGGCAATTGAAGATTATAAAAAATTAGGTTGTGAAATTGTCGAAATTTCTTTGCCGCATTTGAAATATTCAATCGGAATTTACTACATTTTGGCAACTGCGGAATGTTCTTCAAACTTGGCACGTTTCGACGGTGTAAAATACGGTTACAGAACACCTGATGCAAAAACATTGATGGAAATGTATACAAAGACAAGGGCAGAAGGTTTTGGGCCTGAAGTTAAACGCCGTATAATGCTTGGTACATACGCACTTTCATCAGGTTATTATGATGCATATTACAAAAAAGCTCAACAAATGAGAGCTTTGGTAACACAAGATTTTGTTGAAGCGTTCAAAAAAGTTGATATACTTATTTCTCCAACTTGTCCGAATACGGCATTTGAACTTGGGGCAAAAGCATCAGATCCTCTTGCAATGTATTTGACTGATATTGCAACAATTTCCGCTAACTTAGCCGGAATTCCGGGCTTAAGTGTTCCGGCAGGATTTGACAAAGACGGAATGCCAATCGGTTTGCAAATCCTTGCTCCGCAATTGCAAGAAATGAAACTGTTCAACGCCGCACATAAATTTGAACGTGCAAACGATTATTATTTGCAATTAGCAAAAATATAGTGCGAATTTCATAATTATAAACAACAGGACATAAATTTATTGTCCTGTTTTGTTTTGCAAAAATAGTCTATTTAAAGGATAAAGCTCACTAACTTATGAGTTAAAATGTAAGTGAGGGGAGGAGCTATGGAAATAGTAAATAACGGAATTATTTCTGATTCTATTACGCAAAGCTGGACAGAACAAGCTTTGGAGTGCTATTCCATAAATTGCGATTGTTCAAAATGTTCTTTGCGTAACGGAGGATATTCGTTCATCTGTCAAATGCCTAAGGTTGTAAAAATTTTGGTGAATTCAATAGGCAAACCAAAATTTGCGTGAAATTGGCAAAAAAAAATCGGAAATTAAAACCATTTCCGATCACAAGTTTTATTGCCACCCCAAATCACGGTAGCTGTAGGTTAGTGTGTAGAAAATCCTTCCTGATGAAATTTCATTTGTTTCGCAAGGAGCCATTCCTTAGCTGAAAGATCATCAATTCTATTCTGAATATCTTCTAATTCGGCTAATAGAGTTTGCAAATCTTTCTTAACCGGAGCTTTAAATCTTTCTTCGTCCTCCAGCCAATAAAGCGGCAAACAGTTATTTTCAAATAATTCTTTATCGTTCATAATATACTCCTTTTTCTCCTTTTTAGGAGATTTTTTTTACGCACCTTCTTTTTGGTTTTGCATAATAAATGAATGAATCATATCTACCAAATCGAAGTTCCCATATTTGAAAGCGTTTGGCTTGTTAGCATATTCGCTTCCGGTAATTCTTTGTAACTCTCTAACTTGTTTAAAATCCATTGAATTAAAATCGAAACTTGTCATTTCCCCGTAATCCAACATCAAATCTTCCATATCTGTAAATTTTTCTTCATCCATAACACACTCCTTAACTTTTCTAACAAATAAGATATCGGTACGTTTTTTTAAAATCTTTAAAAATTTTCAATTGATTGTTACATATTTTTACAAATTCATACAAACGAAGGTTTGACATGATAAAAAAAATTATTAATATAACAGCGTAGAGGTTTATTATGACAAAAGCAAATAACGGAATTCTTTCCGGAATTACAACAGGATTACAAAATACATATTCGATATTGGCTTCCCAATATCCGAACGGTTTGACATTAGAAAATTTGAATGAAGCAAAGAATAAAACAACAAATGCAAATATTTTAAATCAATCATTTGCATCATACCTTCAGACAAATTTTTCAAACATAGACAAAGACGGCGATGGGATAATAACGGAACAGGAAATGAACAATTTATCAAACCTTATATCAACACAAGGTTTGACAAAAGATCAGCTCACTGAGCTATACGCATCAGGTTCAAGCGGTTTATCGGAAAGCACAATGACAAAAATTTTGGAACATTTTGATGAAATTGACGCAAACCACGACGGAAAAATTACGAGTGCGGAGATTTCAGCATACGATGTAAATTGTGCAAGAATGGAGGTTGAAGATGAATTCAATAACCGTAAAGCAACTGACATGTCAGTATTTTACGGAAGTGAATCTTCATCAAGCGACACATATAGTTTATTGAGCTATAAATACAAGTCAAATAAATAACATATGGAAAGGATTTTGACCCCAATGGGGTCTTTTTTTTATAGCTTTTGCATTTTCCTGCTTATTTGAGAATGGATTCTATTCGCACGATAAAGATAGTTAGTCAATTTTTCATAATTAGCTTTTGTTTCACCGTACGGGACTTTCATCGCAATCAATTCATCAACATTATCATTTATACTTGTCAAAACGTCCAAAGAATCACCTAAATCAGCTATGGATTTGAATTTTTTTGAAATTTTTGAAAAAACTTTGCGTGTAACAAAGCGTGCAAGCACCTTCAGCGGAGATATCTGTTTTTTCTTTTTAGGTATTTTTGAGGTTAATCTGTCTGCAAGATTCTGTTTTGCATATTTTTCTTTTAATTCAACAAGCTCATTTTCTATTTTTTTCGCCTGAATTTTTAATTCCATAACATCAAGGAGCTTGCCCAAAAGTTCAGCACCCTTGATTTTATTATTAATATTATCGAGCGCTTCTTCTTTTTCATTAATCATATATTCCATCTTGAGTGCTTTATCGTCTAATTCCTTAAACGAATTTTCATTCAAGATGTTCAAATCATAGTCATTTAATCTTTTATGTTCAAAGAGATTATCGTTCATAGTTATTGTAAAACCCGTGAAAATTTTTTTTGCTATTCAATTGTATAAACTTTTTTATAATATAACCATACACCAATGATTGTTAAAATGATGTTTGGAAGCCATGCCGCAATAAATGTCGGCAAAGTTCCCGCTTCACCAAATGATATTGATAAAGCCCTTATTAGGTAATATGCAAATATTATCAAAATACTAAACAGAAATCCCCTGTTGTACCTGACCCTCGGAGGAGTAATTGCAAGCGGAACACCCAAAAGCACAAATGCAATTGTTGTCAATGGTAATGCTAATTTATCAAACAATTCTATATAAAAAACATTGCGCTGTTTATCCGTCAAATTTTGACTGTTTCTGATATATTTTATCAAACCGGTAAAATTCATTTCTCTTGCAAGATTTTTATTTAATTCTTTTGTCAAATCAAGCCCAAATTTTACAACAGATGTATCAAACAATGTTGTATTTAATATTTTACCCTCATTATTTACCGTATAAATTGCACCTTTTTGAAATTCCCAACCCTCAGGAGATGTTTTACCTTCATCTGCTTGAAGAACCTGTATTGTCCCGGCTTTTGAAGTATCAAGAACTGTTATATTATGAAGAATTTTATCTTCACAATACCCTACATAAAAAAGTCTTTTCAAACTTCCGCCATCATTCAATTCCTTAAATACAAAATTTTGTTTACCTTCGGGAATATTTTTCTGTCCCAAAGCCCAAAGCGCTAAATCTTTTGACTGTTTCATCATAACAGGAACAATACTTTCATTAAT
>CAMVQX010000100.1 GCA_947169755.1 uncultured bacterium | reverse complement strand
AGAGATATTGCTCTTATTCAAATTGTACAAAGCGGTCTTATGGATCAAAATGTTGGACTTGAAATTTTTGATAAGGGTGATTTTACATCTACAAAAGAAGATAAAAAAATCAGACTTTCACGTGCAATAAACGGTGAATTATCAAGATTGATAAGACGTATTGACGGAGTTGAAAATGCATCTGTATTCATTTCAATTCCTGAACAGACAATGTTTACATCAATGCAAAAGCCCGTAACTGCAACTGTTCAGATTACGTTATCAAAAGATGCTTCAAAGCTTGATCAATTAAAAATCAAAGCAATTTCTAATTTGCTTTTGGGAAGTGTAACCGGTTTGACTGCGGAAAATATAGCAATTACAGATACAAACGGTAATACATACCACAGTATTATGAATGCTGAAGATGAAATGCTGGCGAGAATTGAAGAAAACGATAAATATATGACTTCAAAAGTCAGTCAGCAATTAGACAGACTTGTCGGTCAAGGAAATTATGTTGCAACGGTAAGTACATTCCTTCGCCAAGCTCCGGTTGAAAAATTTACCATAGACTATGATCCCGAAAGAAAAGCTTCTGTTACAGAACAGACTTTTCAAGAAGGTTTGGGCGATCAAACAACGGATAGTAACAAGAATGTAAATGCGGTAAGCGTTTACCTTCCTAATGGTCTTCCAAACGGTTCTTCTGATTCAAGCCAGAACAGAAATTATTCTCGTACGGCAAGAGAAACTCAGTACGGTGTAACAAAAACTCAAACAAATGAATATATTAAACCCGGTGTAATTGAGGACATTTCTATCGCTGTAACATTGGATAAAAATGCACTTCCTTCAAATACAACTTTGGAAGAATTAAAAGAATTAATTGCTAAGGCTGCAAGCCCGAAAGTTACATCTGATAATGTTTCAATTGCATTCTCTGATTCAACGGATCCTTATCTTGCATCAGACAGACCTGCTAATCTTCCAAAACCTGATGAAACCGGTAATCCTTGGTGGTTGACAATAGCTCTCGGTTTAATCGTTCTGCTTATCATATTTAAATTTGTATCGGGCAAAGTTCGTCAATTGCAAGAAGATAATAAGCGTGAAGTTGATATATTGCTTGAGAAAAATGCTCAACAAGAAAGACAACTTGCAGATATCAACCAAAGAGCTGCACAACTTGCTCAAAGACAGTCTGAATTGGCTCAAGGACTTGTTGAACAACAACAGCAAGCATATATTCCTCAACAAAATACAGAACAACTCGAAACAACGCTATCTAATTTGTCGGTACAACTTGCAAATGCTGATGAAGATGAAGCCGGCGATAAGATAAAGAGTTGGATTGAACAAGGATAATCAGTTACTGATTGTAAAATAAAAATACAAGGGAATTGAAAATATCGTGGCAATAGAAGGATTTGATTATAAAGGTTTTGCACAAAATTTGGCGCAGCAGGCGCTCGAACTAATTCCGCCTGATTTTAATGAGAATCAGAAGAATTATGTTGCAAATACATTATTAAATTTTTCTACAGTTGCCGGAGAAGCTCTATATAATGATACTCAACTGAATTTTAATCTTGATCAGGCTATTATGATTACTCAAATCATTGCAGAATGGTCATTCCACAAGTCTGTTGACCTTGTAAGATCAGGTATTCCACAACAATACTGGGATCCTATTATGCAAAAAATTGCATTTACTATTTTTGAAATAGCAAAGAATGCATTTCATAACGGATTGCCACAAGAACAAGCCCTGCAGGCTATTGAACATCACGTAAAGAAAACTTACCTTGATTGTATTGCCGAACTAAAAGATAAAAATTTGATTGATGAACAATTAATGGAGAAAGCTTCAAGTCAATCTAATATTGATATGATGGCACAGCAGCAAGTTCAACAAGAGCAGGTTCAATCTGACCAAATTCCGGATGCCGGCGGGGTACAGCAAAATCAAATGCCCGGAGCTGTTGCAACTCCGTCTGCCCTGGGTGCAGATGCGAAGGTGCTGAAACTGGCTACACTTGCAATGTTGTTTAACAGGATTAAACAAGAAAAAGTTCAGACTATATTGAATAAATTTAGTGCCGACGATGCTGATTCGGTCATAAAATTTATGGGTATGAATGATTTGGACGGAAAAATAGATTCTAATGCCGCATTAAGGTGTTTGCAGGAAATCCGTGCAAATTTACCTTCTATGTCAAATTCATTAACCCCCGAAAAAATTGTAGAAAAAATTCAAAATGTTTCACAATATGTAGATAAGAGCCATATTGAAAGAACCATACGTTTAGAACGAAATAAGGTGAGAAGGTTTGTATTTACGGCTTTGGAAGGTGAGTATTATGAAATGCCCCCAAAAGTTGCAAATATTATTGCCACTCACCTTGAAGATAGTGTATAATAATGCCATGATTATAAAAAAGAAAATTCAAAAGATTGGGGATGAAATTCAGGAGTCTGCTGAAATTGAGGAGCAGGTACAAGATGAACCTGCAGAAAATTCTGTTGAAGAAGATAAAATAGACATTTTCAATCTTGATAATATCGATTTTAAACAACGGCAGGAAAGACGCAGAGGAGATCGGCGCAGAGGCTTTCGTAGAATTGATGACAGAAACCTTATTTCCCGTGCGAGAGAAGAGGCGCAGAGTATAAAAGAAGCGGCTTCAAAAGAGGGATATGAAGAAGGTTTAACTCAGGCAAAAAGTGATATTGAAGAAGTTAAAGATACTCTTACTTCTTTTATGAATGCTAAGCAGGAAGTTTTTGATGAAGTTGCGCCGTATATTCTTGAAATGAGTGTTGATATCGCAAAAAAAATCATTAAAAGAGAATTAGAGCAGGATCCTTCATTAATCTTGGAAAACATTCAACAATTATTGAAGACACTTTCAAAAGAAGAATCAAAAATAACGTTGAAAGTAAATCCTGTTCAGGCATCTCTTGTCAAAACCGAAATCCCTGAGATGTTGTCAAGCTCGGGATTAGATGCAAAAGTTATGATAGTTCCTGATGAGGGAATTATGGAGGGCGGTTGTATACTTACAACCACAAACGGTGTAATAGATGCAACAATTGAAACACAATTGTCGGTAATAAGTGAGGCGTTAAAAGAACTTTAATGGCACAAGAACAAGCCCAAGGCGGCGGAGGAACAAATTTAAGTGAAGTATTTATGGCAATATTTGTACTATTGCTTATAGTTCTTTTGCTGTGCGAACTTCCAAACTGGGTAATTAACGTTTCTATTTGTTTAAATATTACGTTAGGTGTTGTTCTTTTGATGATTTCTCTATATGTTAAGAAAACACTTGAATTAGCATCATTTCCGTCAATTATTCTTATCGGTACAATGTTTAGACTGGTACTTTCAATTGCATCAACAAGGTTAATCTTGGCAAAAGGTGAAGCGGGTGAGGTAATTCATGCATTCGGTACATTCGTAACCGGCGGTAACATGATAGTTGGTGGCGTTATATTCCTTATTATCACAGTAGTACAGTTTATGGTAATCACAAAAGGTGCTGAACGTATCGCGGAAGTTGCGGCACGTTTTGCATTGGATGCTATGCCCGGTAAGCAGATGACTATTGACGCCGATTTTAACGCCGGCTTGATATCTCCAGAAGAAGCGACAAAAAAACGTGAGGATTTGCAAAGAGAATCAAACCTTTTTGGTAGCATGGACGGTGCTATGAAGTTCGTAAAAGGTGATACTATTGCAGGTATCATCATTACATTGATTAATATCATCGGTGGTTTGTGTATAGGTTGTATTATGAACCAGATGCCTATTGCTGATGCTGTTTCAAAATATACAACCTTGACAATTGGTGATGGTTTGGCATCTCAAGTACCGTCACTTTTGATGTCTATTGCAGCAGGTATATTCATGACACGTTCTTCTGCTGCTGATTCATTAGGTACTGATGTTACCGGACAAATTATGAGTAAGCCCAATGCATTGTTCTTGGCTTCAGGATTCTTACTTTTGCTTGCCACTACAAGCGGTTGGACGGGTTTGCCTTGGATTCCGTTTACGTTATTTGCAATATGCTTGGGTGTAGCAGGCTTCTCTACTTTAATTAACGCTGATGTACAATCTCAATTAGGTCAATTGGAAAATGTTCGTCAGAACATGCAAGACCTTGTTAACCCGAACAGAATGTATGAACGTTTGGGTGTTGATGTTTTAAGCTTGCAGGTAGGTTCTAATTTGCTTGTAATTGCCGATCCGGACCAAGAAGGTCAATTACTTGCTAAAATCGCAGCTCTTCGTCAAAGAGTTACGGATGAATTAGGTTACATTTTGCCTAACATAAGGATTATGGATTCATCTGCACTGGATGCAAATGAATATATGATTTCTATTCGTGGTAACACTGTTGCGACCGGTTATGTATATCCGGGTAAATTGATGGTAATTGCGGATCAATGGGATGCAATGAAAAAAGAAGTTCCTCAAGATGCTATTATTGGTATTGACCCGACATATCAAACTCAGGCTTATTGGATTTCGCCTGAGGATGCTAAGATGTCACGTTCAGTAACAGCGGTTGATTCTACAGATGTTATCGTTACTCACCTTCAGGAATGTGTAAGAAAACACGTTGATGAGGTTATGACAAAAACAGATGTTCTTAAACTTATGGAACTGGTTCGTTCCCAAGATCCGACACTTGTCAACGACCTTGTTCCGACAATCATTTCAACATCTGATTTGAGAAAAATCTTTGTTAACTTGATTAGAGAAAAAGTTTCAATAAAGGATATTATCTTTGTATTTGAAAGACTTTGCGATTATGCAAGATTTTCAAAAGAACCTGATATCTTGTCAGAACGTTTGAGAGCTGCATTAGGTCGTCAGATATGCTTGTCCAATGTGGGTGATGACAAAGTCTTGTATGCTCTGACGCTTTCACCTGAATGGGAAAAAACTCTTGATGACAGCTGTCAAAGAACAGAACTTGGAACAATGTTTTTGTTAAATCCTATGCAAGTTCAGGAATTAATTGAGACAACAGCGACGACATTGATGCGTGCGCATCAGGCATGCGGCCAGCAGCCTGTAATATTGTGTTCTCCTAGGATAAGACTTCCTCTGTATCAGCTTTTGGAACGTCATATTCCGACTATTGTAGTTATTTCATATTCGGAACTGATAACGGATATCAAAGTTGAGGCAATTGATACAATTGGCGAAGCTTATGCTATGGAATAAGTAAGTTAACAAAATTATAATTTTGTTGCGTTTTACAAAATAAAAAAATCAATTAATTAAAACAAAATAGCCAAAATAACAAAAAATAAAATGCCTAAAATCAGTCAAAAACATTCCGACCTTTACGAAGTGAGCAATAATTGTAGGCGAAACAGTGACAGAGGCGGACACTGTCTGAGCGATAAAAGATAACGCAATAAGTTCGGTATGACGAAATAAAAGCGAGTTTGTCCGCCAAGAGTTGAGCCTTTACAAATTATTAGCGAACGCAGTTTTTCTGCTATCTTTGTAGACTTTAGTTTAGACTTAGAGTATCTACGTGCGTAGCACTCGGAGAGTTTCTTTTCTCCATTTCTTTGCGGTCAAAGAAATGGAGTACCATTGG
>CAMVQX010000099.1 GCA_947169755.1 uncultured bacterium | reverse complement strand
ATTGTCGGAAAGTTCAAATATCCGCCAAAGTTGTATCCGTGATTTGAAGTCCAATGCCTGCCACCGATTTGAGCTTGACCTTCAATTGACAATGTTGGGAAATAAGATTTTTTAACCAATTTTACTGTTTGCTTAGCACTTTCCACCTTTAATTCCGCGAGTTTTAATTCAGGTCTTGCATCACGCGCAATTTCAATTGATTTTTGAAAACTTATGTCTGTCGGCTCATATTTTAAGCGTTCAATTACATTGTATTTATCAATAAATGGAACACCCATGATATTATTCAACCTTGCAACTGCTAAATTTACGGCATGGTCAGCTTGAATAAGCTGTAATTTAGCATTACTCAAATTCACTTCAGCAATTGTAACGTCAACCTTTGGATTCATGCCTATTTCATAAAATGCTTTTGCCTGATTATAAAACATTTCAAACTTATTAACCGTATCTTGTGCAACTTTTCTGCTTTCAAAGGCAAATAGAAGATTGTAATAAGCATCTTTTGTTTGGTAAATTATATTATTAATCGTTGCTGATAAAGTGGTTTTATAAGCTTCGTAGTCCAAACGCCGCAAAGTTGCCTGGTTTTGGGTTATACCAAAGTCATATAACATCTCTTGCAAAGTAATTTGCCCAAGCAAATAATAGTTATATGTTAAATTTTCACGCAATGCATCTGACAGCTGCAACTGGCGCATTCTGGTATAACCGGTCTGCCAAGTAAATTGAGGGAAAAAATTGGACCAAACCTGCTTTATACGCGCATCTGATGCAAGAATATCGTGAAACGCGGAATTAATCTGCGGATTATTTCCAAGTGCAATTTCAATACATCTTGCAAGAGTCATATCGATATTTTTTTCAACAGAACCTTCTATTATAAATTCGTTTTTATCATTTGCCTTAGGTAAAACAGCATCAACCTCAGGGTATTCAACATCATTTACAACGTTTCCTATCTCATCTGCCATAACATTTGTAAACGATAAACTCAATAATATTGATATTATTAATAACTTTTTATACATTTTTTACCTTTTTATATTTCTTTAACTTTTGTGCAACATGAACTTTCATTTCTTCAATTAATACAAAGAATGACGGAACTAAGAATGTCCCTACAAAAGCAACCGCAATCATACCGCCAAATACTGTCATACCTACAGAGTTTCTGCTGGCTGCACCAGCACCTTTTGCAAATACTAAAGGTAACAAACCTAAAATAAATGCAATATTTGTCATCATTACGGCTCTGAACCGCAAATGCGCGGCTTCTAAAGCAGAATCTCTAATAGACATACCGCTTTCATGTGCATCTTTTGCAAATTCTATAATCAAAATAGCCTGTTTTGTAGATAAACCAATTAACATAACAAGACCGATTTGAGAATACAAATCCAGTGAATATCCTGCAATATATTGGAAGAATAAAGCGCCTACCAACGCAACAGGAGAAATTAACAATACCGCAAGCGGAAGCATCCAGCTTTCATATAACCCTACAAGGAACAGGTATATAAATACTAACGACATTGCCAAAATCGGCCCGATTTGACCGCTTGATTGTTTTTCCTGCAATGAACTTCCCGACCAGTTGTAACCCATATCCTGCGGCAAAACCTCATCAGAAAGATTTTCCATAGCAGTCATTGCCTGACCTGAGCTTATGCCGGCACGCGCCTGACCGTTTATTGTAATTGCAGGATACATATTAAATCTTGTTATACTGTATGGTCCGACAACATCTTTAGTTTTTATAACTGCAGATAGAGGAACCATTACACCATTTCTGTTTTTAACATATATTTTATCTAAATCGTGAAGATTTTTTCTGAAATCATCATCAGCCTGTATAAACACACGGTAAACACGTCCGTATTTATTGAAATCGTTTATATATGCCCTTCCAAAATATCCTGCCATTGCATTATAAATTTCATTTATGTCAACGTTTTGCGCAAGAGCCTTTGATTCATCAACGTCAACTAGCAATTGCGGTAAACTTGCGGTATAAGAAGTGTATACCATTTGAAAAGCCGAATTTTTATTTGCAGCTGCAATAAGTTTTTGTGCTTCTTCGTATAATGCTTGAGGAGTTCTGTCGCCTTTGTCCAAAAGCTGATATTCAAAACCGCCGAACATACCCAAACCGGAAATTGCAGGAGGTGAAAAAATGGCAATTGTCGCAGAAGGATAATTCGAAAATTCATTCTTTACCTTTTGCATTATTGTATCAAATTGCAAATCTTTACTTTTACGTTTTGACCATTCGGAAAGTCTTGCAACAATAAATGCTGTATTTTCACCGTCAAAACCAACCAACGTAATTGTTGTTTGAACTCCTTTAATTTCTAAAACTCTTTTTTCAACTTCATTTGCTATCATGTTTGTTCTGGAAGCCGAAGACCCGTCAGGTAATTGGATTTGTAAAAATATTGCACCTCTGTCTTCTGCCGGTAAAAACCCTTTCGGTACCAACCAAAACATTACACCTATCGCCAAAATCATTCCTGCATATATTGCAAGCACTAATTTTGGAGAAGAAATAAAGGATTTAACCCCTTCCAAATACTTATCTCTGATTGAAGAAAACCAATCTTCAAATTTTTGTATAAACGCAAAGTCAGCCTTTTCCTGACCCGTTTTCAAAATCATTGCACATAAAGCAGGCGAAAGCGTCAATGCAACCAATGTTGATAAACCAATTGATGATGCAATACACAAAGCAAATTGCCTGAACATTTGACCGGTAATACCTGCCATTAATGATACAGGAACAAATACCGCCATCAATACAAGTGAAGTTGCAAGGACTGCACTAAAAACTTCTTTCATAGTAATTTCGGTAGCCTCAGGCGGTAATTTTCCTTCCTGAATATGCCGCTGGGTATTTTCCAAAACAACTATAGCATCGTCTACAACCAAACCAACAGCCAGAACCAAACCAAATAATATTAACAAATTTATTGAAAATCCCAACAAATTCATAAATATAAATACACCGATAAGTGAAACAGGAATTGCAGCGAACGGAATTAATGCAGCTCTGAATGTCCCTAAAAACAAATAAGTTACAAGTCCTACAAGTAAAACTGCCAATCCGATTGCACCAATAACTTCGTTAATAGATTCTCTTACGAAGTCCGTTTCATCACGTTCAATATGGTATTCAATACCTTGAGGAAATCCTTTGCTTAATTCAGCCATTTTTTTGCGCAATCTGTTAGACAAATCAATAGCATTTGCCTCAGGTAACTGAGTAACAGAAATAACCGCAGAATCTTTCCCGTCTATACGCGAGAAAAACGCATAACTTTCAGCACCCAATTCAACTCTTGCAACATCTTTTATTCTTATTTGAGAACCGTCAGGTTTTGAACGTACAATAATATTTTCAAATTCTGAAGCCTCTTTTAAACGTCCCGGAGTCCTCATTGTTAATTTTAACATTTGAGGAGTTTTCATCGGTTCGTTGCCCAAATCACCTGTCGGAATTTGAGCATTTTGCGCCTGAATTGCAGCACTAATCTCCGAAACCGAAACCCCCAAATTTGCCATCTTATCAGCATCGAGCCATATTCTCATTGCATAATCAGATGAACCGAATACCTGAACTTTACTAACCCCCTTTACACGGGCGAGTTCGTCTTTAATATTTATAGATGCGTAGTTTGCAACATAAAGAGAGTCATAGGTATGAGTCGGAGAATTTATAGCAATCATCATAATACCGGGGCCACCGGTTGACTTTTGAACCGTCATACCATATCTTCTGACTTCTTCAGGCAAACGAGGAAGTACCAGCTGTAACCTATTTTGAACGTTTACAACAGCCATATCAGGATTTGTACCTATTTCAAAAAACAGAGTCAGTTGATATGAACCGTTTTGAGATGTTGAAGACATATAAATCATATTCTCAACACCGTTCAATTGAGCTTCAACCGGTGCCGCAATTGTATCAGCAATTACGTCAGAGCTGGCTCCCGCATATGTAGCAGATACAACAACCTGAGGCGGCGTAATTGACGGATATTCTTCCAAAGGAAGCTGTGTAATCATTAATATACCCGCAAGCATTATCGCCAAAGATATGACTATCGCTAATTTTGGACGTCTTATAAATAAATTTCCCTGTTTTAGTTCCTTAGACATTTTTATCCCTTTATTTGAGAATTATTACTCAAATTATTTATTATCTTCTTCTTCTTTTGTTGCTGTTTCCGATTTAATTTTTTGCATTTCTTCAGCAGAAACAATAGTCACAGGTTTACCCGGAATTACTTTTTGTAAACCTTCAATTACAACCTTGTCTCCTTTTTTGAGGCCCTCAGAAACAATCCAATTGTCTCCATCTTGTCCGCTTGTTTTTATATAAATCAATTGAGGTAAACTATTTTCATCAATTTTGTATACAAATTTTCCGGCTTGATTTTCCTGAACTGCTGTTACAGGTACAACTGGAACATTAACAGGTTTGTTAGCATATAATTTTACCGTTACAAAAGCACCATGAATAAGTTCGTTGTTAGGATTGTTGAATGTAGCTCTCATTGTAACCGTCCCAGTAGAGACATCAACTTTGTTATCTTGAAAATCTTGAACTCCGTCAAATTGGTATTTTTGACCACCTGTTAGATATAATTCTACTTTTCTGTCTTTGTTTGCATCATTATCTGAAAATGCCAATGCCTGGAAGTCATCAGAGTCCAACGGGAAAGTTACATATATAGGATTGGTACTGTTAATAGTCGTTAAAGGGCCTGATGACGGTGTTACATAGTTTCCGACGGTAACATTTATAATACCGACTTGACCATTTACTGGTGATTTTACATTTGTATAGCCCAAGTTTCTGTTTGCATCACTATATTGAGCTTGGGCAGAACTTAGTTGAGCCCTTAAAGAATCCCTTTGCGAAAGAATTTGATCATATTGAGATTTTGCTATGTAATCTTTTTTTACAAGCTCACTTGCACGCACAAGCTGTTTTTCCGCATAATCCAATTGCGCAGAGAGATTTTTTACATTGGCAGCTGCAGAATTTGCGGCATTAGAATATTCTGTAGGCTCAATTTGAAAAAGAATTTGGCCTTCTTTTACGTAATCACCTTCTTTAAAAAAGCTCTTGAGCAAATATCCTGAAATACGAGCCAAAACATCAACTCTGTATTGAGAAACAACTCTACCGGGAGCTTCATAGCTTTTAATTACGCTTTTTTCACCGATTTCATATAAAGATACTGTCGGAGCCGGCTTATTTTTGTTAGCTCTTGACTGTATAATATCTCCCAAAGCTGAAAATCCATATCGCAACAGAACTGCTGCAATTACGACGGCTACTATTATTATAATATTTTTTTTCATCATCTCTCCCTTTTGTTTATCCTGTAAAAATTTTATTATCAACGAAATTCAATGTCAATGAAAAGGATTTGTAATATTTACATTTTACAACCTTGAAAAATTAAACGTTATATGAAATAATAAATATACACTATAAACATGGGGGTTGTATGAAAATAAACAGATTTGCGGGATTCACACTCGCGGAAGTGTTGATTACATTAGGTATCATAGGTGTTGTTGCAGCTATGACAATGCC
>CAMVQX010000098.1 GCA_947169755.1 uncultured bacterium | reverse complement strand
GCAATCAGAACAATCTCCGTTACACCTTTTTTAACAAGAGATTTTGCCTCATCGATAATATTTTCAATCGGACGGGAATGATATTCTCCTCTAAGATTTGGAATAATACAATATCCGCAATGATAATTACAACCATCTGCAATTTTTATATATGAACTTGAGCCTACGGTAATCTGTTGACGTTCAATATTTTCAGGATAAATATATTCCGGTTTTGCTGACACTTTTTCTGTATAACCTTTTTTATCAGAAATTTTATTTACGATATCTACAATATCTTTAATATCTGAAGTTCCAATCATACCTGATATTTCAGGAATTGCTTTTTTTAACTCGCCTTTGTATTTTTGTGGCAGACAGCCGGTAACAATAACTTTTTTACCATTTTGAACAAGCTGCAAAATTGACTGAACCGATTCTTTTTCCGCATCATGAATAAACGAACACGTATTTACAACAACAATATCCGCATCATTATCATCAAGAGTAACCTCATGACCGTTTTGAGCCAAAAGTGCAAGGATAAGCGCCGAGTCTACCAGATTTTTTGCACAACCATGATTCAACAGAGCAATTTTCATAATACACCTCTTTGCAAATCACTTTATCACAAATAATCATTTTACAAAAGAAAACAAAGACTTAGTTATACAGGATGTATTTTTAAAAAATTAACAACCGATATATACGTTAGAATCAGGGTCTTGGGCGCAAATCTCCACCAGGCGGTGTAACTAGTTTAGTACAATAACCGTGATTCGACGGAGCACCTATATAGTTAATCCAACGGAAACCGGAGCCAAGTCCTTGGCATTCTTCTTTATTACAAACCACGAAATTCGAAGCTGTACAAGTTTTTGAAAATTCCGTAGGACAGTTTTCAACAACGGTTCCTGTAGTAGTAACCAAATAGATGCAAGCATCTTTGCCGCCTTTATTCGGAGATTTTAAACCGTTAATATCGCCATAAACAGTCAAACTATCACTGCTTTTATTGTTTTGCGAAATACCGAATATCATACCGTCAGGAGTGATAAATACATAGTCCATGCCGGAATCTTTCCAAATAGAAAAATCCCCGTTATCAAATGTATATTTCGTATTAAATGCGCTGTTGCTGGAATAGTTATCATCGACAATTTTAAATGCTTTTTTAATTTCTCCTGAAATACAATCCTTATTTCTGCCACAACCTTTTAAAACGGTATCTGATAACTCAACATCTCCATCATGAGCAATAAGCATTTTTACTCCGTTAGCCAAAACGCTCTGTGCTTTTTTTCTCTGAGTTTCCAATACTTTATCACCTGTTTGATTTATCAAAACAGGCATAGTCATTGCTGCTACAACACCAATTATACCTAAAGTAATTAAAACTTCTGCTAAAGTAAAACCTCTGTATTTCATAATCAGCTCCATTTCATTAACTTGTACATACTATTCCCGTAATATCAGTATTTTTAACATGTTTCATCTTCATTTTTATACCGAATCTTATCAGTTTATTTTGCCATTCAAAAGGTAGTTTAGATAAAATTTCCGCAAATTTTGCATCACACCCGACGGTATAAGAATCTTTAGGATTTTTCATACTGTCAATTTTGACAATCAAATCAGCAACTTTGTTTACATCTAAACCTCTTTCACCATTTTTTCTTGCATTTGAAACCATATATTTCATTTGTTTTTCATAATTTTTACAATCATTAATTGCATCCTTGTTTAATTCAATTGATTTTTCCCACAGAGGAGTTGCAATAACACCCGGTTTTACAGAAACAACCTTAACCCCCGATTCCAAACTCATTGAATTAAAAAGAATATCCAACGCTCTTTTTGATGCGCAATAAGGAGAAACAAACGGAAATATTCCAAAACTTGCCATTGAACTTATATTTATAACCTTACCAATATTAGGCAAAAGTTTTTGCGTAAAATCCAGATGAGAAAATGTATTCACTTCAAACTGTTTTCTTATCTTTTCAACCGGCAATTGTTCTATAACACCGGCAACAACACAACCCGCAACATTTATAAGCGTATCAACTTTGTCAGTCTTTGATTTAATAAATTCGGCAGCTTTTTCAATTGATTCAGATTTTTCCATATCAATATAAAAAGGGATCGCGCCAAGTGTAGTCAGTTCATTAATATATTTATCATTTCTGTAACCGGCAAACACAATATTGTCTGAGACAAATCTTTCAAGCAATTTTTTGCCGATACCTGATGTAGAACCTGTAATTACATACGTTTTTTTCATTATTAATCCTGCAAGTAAGACTGGAACAACGGCAAATAAAGTGCCAATGCCAAGGTTAATACGATAGAACCTATTACAATAAGCATTAAAGGTTCAATCATTTTTGTCATTGTATCAATAATAGCGTCAAGTTTTTTATCAATAAATGAAGTTGCCTGTAAAAGCATATCACCCAAACGACCGGACTGTTCACCAGTCGCAATCATAAACAATATCATCTTTGGCATTACTTTTGTCGTTCTCAATGCAACAGACAAATGCTGACCTTGTTGAACTTTAAGTGTCGCACTTTCAATTTTTGTTTTTAAAGTATGATTTGTAAGTGTCATATTCGCAAGATACAAACATTCAATAATAGGTACACCGGCATCATATGCAACCTGTAATACCGCCACAAAGTTTGCATAATTTGAAAACTGCATTAAATCGGTCAATAAAGGTACTTTTAAAACAAATTCATCGATTTTTCTCTTAGACGGTTCCCAACGGAAGATAAAAATAAAGAAACCTATCATAGAACCGAGCATCAAAGGTACTAAAAACCAATATGTTTTTAAGAAAATACCTGCACTCATCAAGGCTGAAGTAATCCAAGGCATTTCTTTTCCCATATTATCAAACATTTCTTTGAATACAGGAAATACAAACATCAACATGACAAGTACAACCAAAACAGCCAAACAAATTACAAATATAGGATACATCAATGTACCTATAACTTTACTTCTGATATTTGCTTCTTTAGTCAATAATTCTAACAAACGTTGTAAAGTTTTTTCCAATTCACCTGAATCTTCACCGGCCTTTACAAGACCTATATAAATTTGTCCAAACTGTTCCGGATATTTTGCGATAGTATCGGCAAAAGTCGCACCCTGCATGATTTGGCGTCTTAGTTCTTTTGCTACCAAACGAACCTTCAATTTTGCAGCGTCATTTTCGATAAACAATAATGATTCTATAATCGGGATACCTGATTGAGCCAGAATTTGCATGGTTGATGTAAAATCAATTCTGTCCTGAAGTCCCAAACGGCTGATTTTGCCCTTTTTAATATTGGCAAAAGCGTCTTTCATTTCATCTTTTGATTTTTCTTCATAAACTTTCGTAGGTATAAGACCGAGTTTTCTAATACCTTCACGAGCCTCTCTCAAGTCTGCGGCATCGATTTTACCTTTGACTATGTCTTTACTGTTTTTTAACGCTACATAATTATATATTGTCATTATTTCTCCTATTCGTTTACAACACCAAGAACCCTTACAAATTCTTCTATTGTCGTTGCACCTTTAAGAATATGATTTATACATGATTGATGAAGTGTCCTCATCCCATTTTTGATGGCCGCTTCTTCAATTTCAAGGTCATGTGCGCCTAACGCAACGAGCCTTTTAATTTCTTTGTTAATTGCCATAATTTCATAAACACCTAATCTGCCTTTATAGCCGGTAAAACCGCATTTGCTGCAGCCTTTTGCTCTGTAGATAGGTTTTTTCATGAATTTTTGAATATCTTCTTCATTTGCAATAATTTGTCTTGCCTCATCATGATCAGCAAAATATTCTTCTTTACAATCGTCACAAAGTTTTCTAACAAGACGTTGAGCAATGACGCCTGACAATGTTGATGATACAAGATAGTCTTTTGCACCCATTTCAATCAAACGGGTAACAGTTGCGGCTGCGGAATTCGTGTGAACGGTACTCAATACAAGGTGCCCTGTAAGTGCCGCAGAAATAGCAATTTCCAAAGTTTCATAGTCACGAATTTCACCGACAAGAATGATATCAGGGTCTTGTCTTAAAATTGCACGCATACATGATGCAAATGTAATACCAGCTTTCGGGTTAATTTGAGATTGGTTAATACCTTCCAACTTAATTTCTATCGGGTCTTCGATAGTTGTAATATTAACATTTTCATCGTTCAAACTCTTCAATACAGAATACAACGTCGTTGTTTTACCGGAACCTGTAGGACCTGATGTAAGAATAATCCCGTTCGGACAACTTACCATATTTTTAATCTTTGCAACATCTTCCGCAGTACCGCCTTGAAGATTGATGTTCTTATCGGCAGCATTCAAACTAACAGCAGGCGCAAGTACACGGATTACAACTTTTTCTTTACCGGATACAGGCAATGTATTTATACGGAAATCATAAGATTCGTTTTTGTATTTGATAGAAAACGTACCGTCCTGAGGACGTCTGTGTTCGGCAATATTCATTCTTGACAATACTTTAAAACGAGCGATAACGGACGTTTCAACTTTGGGCGGAATATCAAGAACTTTTTGCAGCATACCGTCTTTTCTGTATCTTACTATATAACCTGACAAACGCGGTTCAATGTGAATATCGGAAACTTTTCCGTCAATTGCGTTCGTGATAATCTGGTTTACAAATTTTGCAACAGAACCGGTTGAATCCTTCAACTGTTTCTCAACCATATCAGAGAGGGATTCTTCTACCTCAAATTCTTCAGCTTCGGTTGCAATCTGTTTAATAACTTTTTCCGTTTCTTTTCTTTGTTCAGAAAAGAAAGTGTTCATTGAGCTTTCAAACTCATAGTGAGTCATTAACAATTGCTTCGGATTTTGGCCTGTTAAATAGATGATATCCTTCAATACATCAGGGCTAACCGGTTTTACAACACCGAGAATTAAAGTTTTGCCGTCAGAAGAAATCGGAATAATTCTGTTGGTCTTGATAAAATCTTCCGGCAAAATTTTGATAAATTTATCCTGAGAAGCAAGTTGTTCCGGTGTAACAAGATCATAACCCGTTTGAAGATGCAATATTTCTTTTAACTGTTCAAGAGAAATAAATCCCAATTTAAACAAAGTTGAACCGATTGGAATTTTCTGGCGCTTGCTTTCCGCCAATGCTTGCAGAAGTTGAACATCATTGATATAACCTTTTTGAACAAGGAGTTCACCGAGCTTGACTTGCTTTGATGTACCATCGTCAATAGAACCTTTTTCAACTTCATCTTTTAAAGCTGTAATTAAATCAGATAAATCCTGATCCGGAACTTGAATAAACTTTATCTGCTGAGGATAATACTCTTTTAGTTTTAAATTAATAACCTCTTTATCAGACTGAGAATTAATTGCAACAAACAGGAAATTGTCTTTAACACTAATTGGAACAAATTTATATTGTTCCAATAGTTCATTTTCGACTTTATTTAGTATCTGTATATTGACACTGTTTTTTAACCTGTTTAGTAATTCATTCATATCATTATGTTATAATGTATCGGCATTTCCAACCGCATCTTCGTTGTCTGTAATAATTTTCGGAGTAAGCATAATAACCATTTCCGATTTTGTTTTTGCACTGATTGTACTTCTAAATAAACCGCCTGAGTTTCCGGCAAGAAGTGCGTGGTTCCAAGGATTATCATTTAACTTTG
>CAMVQX010000097.1 GCA_947169755.1 uncultured bacterium | reverse complement strand
GAAAAGGGTGAAATTAATATCACAGAGGAAATAATTGAAAATAGGGTTGTTGTAAAGATTTCTAATAATGGCAAGCCCATAGAGAATGAAAAAGATATTTTTAAAGAAGGATTTACAACAAAAAGTTCCGGAAGTGGTTTAGGGCTTGCTATTTGTAAAAAACAACTTGAGGCCCAAAATGCTTCGTTGAAGCTTTTGAAATCAACTTCAGATTTGACAGAGTTTGAGATAATTGTACCCATTTACAAAATTTAACATTCAGGCAAATATTCTTTTCTCTTATTTTTTATATTTATATAGGGGAAATATGGACTTTTTTAATTCATTATCTCAAATAGCCAAAAATAAAGACAATTTCAAAAAATGGGAAGCGGATCAAAAAGACGAATTAGCAAAACGCGAAGCGTTATATAACAGTCGTCAATATTCTGATGAAGAAATTGCTCGTGCAAAAGCACTTGGCGAAAATATTATTGATGTTGTTGATATAATGGATAACCATTCTGAAAGTGTTGCAGAAAACGTTGAAACCGCAACACAACCTATGGTTGCTCTTGCGCCGTTTGCCGCTTTGGGACTTTCATTTTTGGCAGCTTATAAAATGATATTTAAACCAAATACAGTAAAATCCCGTCAAATTGAAAATGAAATATTGGAAAGTCAAGAAGCAAAAGATCTTAGCAGAAGAATTTGGGAAGACGGATACAATAAAAAAGGTAACAATTATGGATTTAGTTCTTGGGAATTTAAAAATAAAAAACAAATTGATAAAATTGAAAATCCTGCACTTCGTGAAGAAGCCCTAAAAATATATAATGAATATCAAAAAGCAATAAAACCGATAAAACGCAGCGGAAAATTAGGTATATTCGGTATGATAGCAGCAACGATTGCATCATTTATCGGTATAAATATTTATGCAGCAAAATTGCAGGTTGACAGCTCTAAAATTGCAAGGTATCAAGCACGAGAATCTTTGAAAGATCCAAAAGCTTTTGTTACATATACACCTGAACAAATTGCAAAAGCAAAAGAAGAAATTGCAAAACATCCTGAATGGTTAAAAGATAAGAAAAAAGAAAAATTAAAAACAGGTTTGTTCAAAAGTATTATAAATTTGTTTAAAGATAGAAAAGCATACTTGAATTCCGTTAAAAATGATACAGATGAATCAAAACTCGTTTCAAGAGAGCTTACACCTGAAGAAATTGAACAGGCAAAACGGGATCAGGAAATCATTCAACGTTCAATTAGAATAATAAATAATGAAGCAGAAAAATACTCTCAAAATATGGAAGTTGCATCAGAAGTACTTATAAATGGAACTCCATTCTTAGGTGCTGTAGTTGGTGGTGCAATAGGATGGATTCTGAACAAATTCGGTGTAATAGAAAAAATAGTTGACAAAAACGTAGAGAAAAACGGTTCTTCTGAAACTAAAGAATTATACGCAGATTTGAAAAAAGGAAAAGAAAGCGGAAGATCTGTTTACAAGAAATGGGGTAAATTCTATAGATCATTCACAGACGATTTACACTTAAATGAAAATAAAATAAATACTGACGGAATGACCAAAGAACAAATAAAACAAGCTAAAAAAGAAGCAAAAGCAAAACCAAAAGATATTGTTAAATATGCAAAACGAGTTACAACCACAGTATTTGCACATCCTATCGGGAAAAAATGGATGATAGGCGGTATAGGAGCAGTAGTTACCGGAATCGCAGGTGCATTGATAGGTTTAAAATTACAAAAATCAGCATCGCGTGCCGGCAGATATACTGCGAAACGTGAACTTGAAAAAGATCCGCGTAACTTTATCGGTTACACTGAAGATGATTATAATGATGTAAAAGACGTTAAAAATAAAAAAACAAAAGCTTCAAAAGTAAAAGAAGTAATAACTTTCTTGCCAACTGTTATAAAACAATATTTTGCATATGAAAAATTTAGGAAAAAAGAATATAAAGAAAATAAACTTCTTCAAGAACAGTTGATGAAACAGGAAGTAACTGAAGAACAACTAAGAGATGCTAAAAATTTACAAAGAAAATTGTTTAATACTTTCGAAAAAGTAGATGACAACTCCCAAACTTACTCGGAATCAATGGAAGCAGCAATTGATATTGCACAACCATTCGTAATGTATGGCAGTATCTTAGCAGCATTATCTCCTATATTTATTGGAAGTTATTTAATGTATAAGGGAAAATTGTCCCCTGCGAAAGTTATAAACAAATTCCTTGGTTTTATGAGTAAATCTTCAGAGAGAATGAAATCAAAATGGTTTAAAAAATATTTGGAAAATGTTTCAAAGAATGTTTCAACAAAAGTACAAAATACAGAAGTAACTAATAAACCTCTCAGCGGATTCACTACAGGAATAGACGCCAAAAACGATTCTATAACAGTAATATTGTCAAAATTATTCTCAAATTTAAAAGCACAGGCTAAAAATTTAGCCAATATGAATAACGATGAATTATACAGTATAAAACATCGCTTGTGGAAAATAATCTTGGCAAAAGATCCTGTACTTGCTAGAAAATTTAGTTATATTTTCGACGAAATAATAAGAAGTACTGATAATCCACAGCTCAGAGCTGATGTCTTGACTATGTTGCTTGAACCTGCTGCGATTAAAGGAATTCCAGAAGCACGATATAATAGAGCATATCAAGCATTACAAGAAATAGTGAAAACTGCTATTGAAGATACAAAAATAGCAGATTATGGAGACAGGGTTCGAAAAGCGACACAAGAACTCAGTATATCTCTAAGGGAAACCATTGACAAAGCTATAAATACTGAAGATATAAGAAAAATACTAAATAACTTAGAATATATGCCAGAATTAAATGGTTTGATAAAAAGAAATGAAGTCGAAGATATTTTAAAAGAAATAGAAAACTTTAAACTGGTTAAAGTAGACACAGGCAGCTTAAAAAGACTTGTTGGACAGATTAAAGAGCAATCTAACGTACAAAGATGTGATATTGAGGGATTAGAACAACTAATTAAAGCTATTGAAAATAAAGATTATGGCAAAATTGACTATAAGTTAACGCGTGCATTAAAAGATTTAAGACACAATCGTGGTATAAGAACATTTATTGAAGACAACGAACTTGAAAATATTATAAAATCTGTTGAAAAACTACAAAACCAAATTTGGCAACCTGAACAAATATTGTCACACGAAAACGTAGTTAACGTTATAAATCAAATACAAAGATTAAAAGCAGAAATTAAAAAAGTTCCAGGTTTGTTAAATGATCCTAAAGTGAAGAACCTATTGGGAAATAGTGATGGAACTCTACAAATACCGATACAAAGTAAAAAAATATATGATATGTTACTTAAAAAGGGATTAATACCGGAAGGAACTCAAACAATACCTGTAACAGCAATTCCTCAATTGTATAAAAATTTAAGAACTGTTTATACAAATATAAAAATTAGCGATCTTATTAAAGGTAAATCACCAAAAGCAGCTTTAATTAGGATAAAAGAATCTGTAAACAGAATGTCTGAAGAAGAATTCTTGAACAGGATGGAAGATATGAATATTGCAAGTCTTAGAATGGATAAGAAAACAATGCTTGAAATACTTCCGAAAATTGAAAAGATGATTGACAATATTCCGAAAGAAGAAATGCAGCAAATTATGGATGCAATTCTTAAAGAATTGACTGAACATCCTGATGAATTTATCAAATTTATATCACAAGGGAAACCAACATCCATATTTATGACTCCGGGATTAAAACGAGCATTGGCTACTGCCGGCATTTCTTGGGCAACATTTATGCTTGTTCTTACATATGCACTTGAATCTTGGATGGCCGATATAAAATTAAAAGCAGGCAGACTCGGTGTAATGAAGGCTATGGAAGGTTTGGAAGATCCAAGATATTATGCAAATATTGAACCTGTACAAACACCTGTAAATACTAAAAATAACAATACTGTGCAAGCTGTAACAACCGAAAATAAAGAGATTCCTGAGACCGCTGGAACTTCTGCAAACGGTAATTTGTTAGATAAATTTAAAAAATAATATTGACAAGATAGCCAAAACTCTTTAAAATTCTGTTATGGCAATAGTTTATTTAAGTTTAGGGTCAAATTCAGGCGATCGAATAGGATATGTTCAACAGGCGGCAAGCTTGATTGGAACAACTGACGGTGTATCTATTGTAAGAACTTCTTCTTTTTATGAAACCGAGCCTTGGGGAATGAATTCTGATACTTGGTTTGTCAATGCTGTTGTCGAGATCAAAACAACTCTGTCTCCTCAAGATTTGCTTGAAGTTTGTCATAGAATTGAAGCACAACTTGGCAGAAAACGCACAGCCGGTATGTATACTGATAGGACTATTGATATTGACATTCTCTTTTATAACAAAGATATTATCAATGAGGATAATTTGATTATTCCCCATAGATATTTGCATTTAAGAGCTTTTACGCTTGTGCCTCTTTTGGAATTAATTCCGAATTTTGAGCATCCTGTGTTGCATAAGACTATTTCACAATTGCATAATGATTTAGAAAACCCGGAAATGGTATTTTTATATGGCACAAGAGCGGAAATCTAAAGTTGCAATTGTTGGCGGCGGCCCTGCGGGGTGTATGTGTGCATATTTTTTGCAGAACCAGTTTGATGTTACAGTTTTTGAAAAGAAGTCTCCGCTTTATACTTTGTTGCCTACAGGTGGTGGCAGATGTAATTTAGCTAATGCAATTTATGATTTTAAAGAATTAGCTTCAAATTATCCCAGGGGTGAAAAATTTTTGTATTCTGTTTTTTCAAAATTTTCCACCTCAGATACACTGGATTTTTTTGAAAAAATTGGCGTAAAAACGTATATTCAGGACGATATGCGTATATTTCCGATTTCAAACAGTTCAAAAGATGTTAGGGAAAAATTTTTGAAGGCATTAAATAAAGTTAGATTTATTAAAGAAGAAGTTTTGAAAATTAATTCATTATCAAGATTTTCTATTTTTACAAGTAACAATTCTTATGACTTTGATTATGTTGTAGTTGCAATTGGCGGGCATTGTGCAATTGAGATTTTAAAATCTTTAGGACATAACGTAATTCAACAAAAACCTGCTTTGACAGGCTTAGAGACTAAAGAAGATTTTTCAAAACTCAGTGGTGTTTCTATAAACGGCGTTCTGTTTACTCACAAAGGTGTTTCCGGACCAGAAATCTATAAGATTTCTTCTCTAAAAGCTCGAGAAAATTTTCCTTATAAATTAAATTTTGATTTTGCCGGAAAAATCGATTTGCAGGAAATGTTGAATTGTAATCCGCATAAATCGATAAAAAAACTTCTGTCGGAAATTGTTCCAAAATCTTTTGCGGAATTTGTATTGCAAGATTTGAATATCGTTCCGGAGCGCAAGTGTCATACAATAGATGGCAAAACACGTGATTGTATTTTAAATAAGTTACAAAATTTTGAAATAACGGTAAATGGAACAGTTCCTGACGGTGAAGTTGTTATGTCTGGCGGAGTGGATTTGAACGAAATTAATCCAAAAACTATGGAATCAAAACTCATTCCAAATTTGTATTTCTGTGGAGAAGTTTTGAATATAGACGGTTTTTGCGGCGGATTTAATTTGCAAAATTGCTGGTCAACTGCTTTTGTTGCGGCAGATGCAATTATGCGTTAGCGTTCATTTTCTTTTTCAAGTCTTCTTTTACTTGGAATTCATTGTTGTCGCCCCATTTTCTGATAGCAACCATAATTGCCGGCGCAAGCACTCCGAGTGCCGTAATACAAGCTCCAATGTTGGCTAGGACAGACAATCTCTTTGCTTTTTTAACTGTTTTTAAGAATGCTTCAAGTGATTTATCAGCTGCGTCTGTCAATTTGAATGCTTCAAATTT
>CAMVQX010000096.1 GCA_947169755.1 uncultured bacterium | reverse complement strand
TTTTTGAAAAGCTAATGTAAAATTTTGTCACGAAGTTTTTTCAAACCTGCACCATAGAAGTATCTCAACTGTTCAGGGAAATTTTCTCCGATATCTATCAGGTACATATCGTGCACCATAAACGCTTTTATCAAAAACACAATCTCAGGATTTTTTGTCCAAGTAACTTCGGGATTTTCATTTTTTTGATTGTCTGTTATACCAAATAACCCTTCATCATTATCAACTGTCAGAAATATAAATTTGCCGATTTTATAATGTTCCAAAAGCGGAATTCCAAGATGAACAAATGTCCTTCCGAAATTACAAATAAAATTATCATATTTTACGATTTTTACATCCAAACCTCTGTTATACGCATCCAAAAGGTACTGTTCAAGGTGTTTAAAATCTTGCGCAAATATCGAAATATAAACATTTTTCTTTGCGGATTGAATTAATTCAATCGCTTTTTCAAGAATTTTTGTTTTACCTGAAACTGTCAAAATCGGTTCTGTATAAGTTTCTTCTTTTACATCAGGCAATTTTTTGTCCAAAAATTCTATCGCTGAATCAATTTTTCTTTTATAACGTTTGGTCAATTCTTTTGGTTTTATCGGGGTATAAGTTACAGGATTTGTGCCGGAAGCTATTGCAATATGAAGACTTTCAAGAGATTTTAATGTATCATAAGTTCTGGATTGCGGAATATTTGCAATTTTACTGATTTCATAGCCTGTTGCAGGATATTTTTTCAAAAGTGCAACATAAACCTTTGATTGATATTCGTTTAGCCCAATCTCTTTTAATTTTATGATAATTTCATCCATAGTTTGAGTTTAACGAATTTTTTAATTTCTTGCAAGTATTTATAATATAATAAGTTTATGAAAAAGGTAGAACTTCTTTCACCCGCAAAAGATAAACAAACAGCAATTGCTGCAATAAATTCAGGCTGCGATGCTATTTATATCGGCGCAACAAATTTTGGCGCACGCAAAAATGCCCCTAATTCACTTGAAGATATAAAAGAAATAGTTGATTATGCTCACAAATTCTATGTTAGGGTGCATGTTACAATAAACACTATTTTGACTGATGACGAATTAAAAAAAGCCGAAAAACTGATAAATCAACTTTATGAAATAGGAGTTGATGCAATAATTGTGCAAGATATGGGGATTTTGAAGCTTGCAATTGACGGTAAACTTCCGCCGATAGAGCTTCACATGAGCACTCAATGTGATAACAGAACACTTGAAAAAGTAAAATTTTTTGATAATTTAGGGGCTTCACGTGTAATTTTGGCAAGAGAATTGTCTGTAGAACAGATTAAAAATATTTGCACAAATGTCAATTGCGAAGTGGAAACATTTATCCATGGGGCTCTTTGCGTATCGTACAGCGGTCAATGCTATCTGAGCCATTATATTGGCGGACGTTCGGCAAACAGAGGTGAATGCGCTCAAGCCTGCCGTAAAAAATATTCTCTCATTGACAGTGATGGAAATATCATTGCAAAAGACAAATATTTATTGAGCCTAAAAGATTTCAACGCCTCAAAACACTTAAAAGAATTGATAGATGCCGGTGTAAAATCCTTCAAAATCGAAGGCAGATTGAAAGATGAAAACTACGTAAAAAACGTTACCGCCTACTATAGAAAAGAAATTGATAAAATTGCACAGAAAACTTCGTCAGGAAAGATTTTCTTGGATTTTGAACCAGATGTAAAAAAGAGTTTTAACAGAGGTTTTACGGATTATTTTTTGGACGGTAGAGAAAAATGTTTTAATTTTGATACCCCAAAATCAATGGGTGAGTACATAGGTAAAGTTACAAAAGTTTCAAAAGATTATTTTGAAATAGGTACAAATATTCTTAATCCTCAGGACGGCTTGTTTTTTGACGGTCAAGGCTGTCTTGTAAACAGAGTTGACGGATATAAAATTTATCCCAATAAGATGCCTGCTTTAAAAGAAGGTATTGATGTTTACAGAAATTTTGATGCAAAATTTGAAAAACAATTAACAAATTCAAAAACCAAACGCAGAATAAAAGTTAATTTTATCTTTGAAAACGGAATTTTAAAAGTGACAGATGAAGATAAAAATTCTGTTCAAATAGAATTACAATTTGGCGAAATCCCAAACAATCCCGAAAAAATGAAAGAAAATTTTATCGCTCAATTAAATAAAACAGGCGAAAGTGATTTTTATGCAGAAAGTATTGAAATAAACGATGAATTACCGTTTTTGCCTGTATCAAAAATAAATGAACTTCGCCGTAATATTTTGTCGGAATTGATGAAGGAGAGATTAAAAAATTATCCGAAAAAATATCAAAAACCTTTAAAATATTCGAATTTTCCTTTAAAAGAAATGGATTACAGAGCGAATGTACATAACAATTGTGCAAAAGAATTCTATGAAAATTGTAATTGTAAAATAGTCGAAATGTCGGCAGAATCAGGTTCAAAAGCAACTGAATTAATGCGAACAAAACATTGTCTAAAATTTGCATTTGATATGTGCAAATCTCCTAAAAGACTTTATTTGCTTGATGAAAAAGGTAAAAAATTTCCGCTTAAATTTGATTGTAAAAATTGTGAAATGGTTATCTTGACATGTGAAAAATAAACCTTAAACAAATATTGTAGATTTCATACGAAAGTATGAGCACGGAAGGTATAAACTGCTGTATAGTAGATTAGGATAACTATGTTAAACGGGATTTTTCAAAGACCATATTTACCAAAAGATACAAAAAGTCTTGTAAAGAAGAAACAAGACAATGAAAACACGCCTCAAACTCAGCGTGAACAAGAAGCTGATTCAAATTCCAGAAGCAGAGGGCTTCAATACACTGAGGAGAGAACTTATTCTCCTGCTTATCAAAAACAAGAACAGCAGGTTGATTGGCGTCAAATGCGTTCTCAAATTCAGGCACAAGCAAGACAATCATCTCAAAATGCGCAAATTGCGCAAGCTCCTGAAATCACACCGACAAAAGATTTATCCGGAAAAAGCTCTGTAATAAATATTGCGCAAATTCTAAAAGATTTTAGAAATACAGCTGCCGCAATAGGTACTCCTGACAATTTAAAAGAAGAAGTTAACGGATATCTTTCTTTGGTAGAAACTCAAGTTAAAAAGGATAACCCTAACCCGAAACTTATCAAATCAAATTTAAAAAATGCATCTTCAATTTTGGACGGATATATTTCAGAAACTTTGAATAAAGATTCAAAAGTTGTTGAAAATTGGGTTGATGCACTTTTCTTGCAGCAAATCAATTTCAAATATAATGAAGAAGATATAAATCCTCAATTTTTGGTAAAATTTCCTGAAGGAAGTACCAAAGAACAAGAAAAAACCGAACAAAAAGATGTAGTTCATAACACTGTGGATGAGCCTGTTCAAAGGGAGATTGAAACAAAGTCAAAAGTAGTTGCAATTGTTCCTCAAGATAAAGAACTAAAATCGTTGTTCATTCAATCCAAAAAACTTGCTTATGCACACAAGCCGGAAAGAGCAATAGAAACTTTTCACAAAGCTATGCAAAGAGCTGATGAAGTTGGCGATGTTGAAACAAAGTCAAAAATTTATTATGAAGTCGGAAGAATTTATGACGATCACTCTTTGTTTGCAGAAGCATTAAAAAGCTATAACCAATCTATCAAAAATACAACCGATAACAACGTAAAAACAAAAGCTCATTATTCAATGGCACAAATATACGATGATGTAAATCAGATTAAACCTGCATTAGATCATTATTATCATTCTGTTGCATTTGCGGGAGAAGCTGACAATTTGGCTGCACAATCAACATCTCTAACCAAAATGGGAAATATTTATACAGACATGTATGACAATCAAGCTTTAGAATATTTCTCTATCGCAGGAGATTTGGCAGCACAAACAAAGAACAACAGGGTAAAAGGTTTTGTATCATCAAGCGAAGGTGAAGCATTTGAACTCTTTGGCGAAAACCAAAAAGCGTTGAAATCATATTCAAATGCTGTAAAACACTATACTGATGCCGGAGCAGATTTGAAAGTAGCTGAAAATTATACAAAAGCTGCAGATATAATGGTAGGATTCAGCAATATCTCAAAGGCAAAAGGATTGTTAACAAAAGCACAAAACTATGCCCGCCAAACTGATGATATAAATTTGATGAATGAAATCAGCGACAAACTAAAAAGCCTTGAAACACTTTCATAATAATAATAATAATAATAATTTATATTATATTTAAAATCCTTTTGATAGTATTATCTATCGGAAGGATTTTTTGTAACGAAATGTAAACTCAAATAAAATAAAAAAAGCAATTTTTTCCTTTTTATATACTTTATATATATGTAAGAGATAAGAGAGAGAAAAAGATGTTACCGACTACTACTGAATCACACAATAATACAAACGGAAACGGTCAGTTTGGATCTTTACTAAGAAAAAGAAATCAACAAACTGAAACAAAAGAATTTAGCATAGAGGATTTTGAATATTTAGCGCAGAAAGACAGAAGGATGCGTTTCAACAACTCAAAAGACCCTATCTATTATGTCTTTAACGTTATTGAAAACAGACCGATAAAGACATTGGCAAAAGAATTTGTAAAAGAATCAATAGTTGATGTAATACATTTTGTATCAAAAGTCGTTGGATAATAGGAAATAGGAAATTTTAAAAAAAAGACGGTTGCTAACCGTCTTTTTCTGTATTATTTGGACTTTCGTATTCAATGCCCATTTCTTTTAATGTTCTTATAAAGTTTTGGGCGCATATCTTTTGTGCTTCGGGAGGTACTATCCTCAAAATTTCTACTGTTTTGGAAATAACAGGATCCTTATCATACCAACGGTTATTAGCATTAACCGGTTTTACCATTGCATAAAATTTATCAATCGTTTCTTTTGAAACTTTTTCTTCAATTTTTTGCAAAAATATTTCCGCTTGAGCTCTTAATTCTGTTTGATAATTTTTCAAAAGCTCAATAACTTCCAAAAGTAGTGGATCATGATCATACCAGCGTTTATATGCAGGTGACATTAAAGTAAGCCCTCCGTTATTCTTGGTTCAACAGGAGAAATTATATCTTCATCCTTTCTCTCTATTTTACCACCTAACAATCTTAGCTTATTTTCAAAATTTTCGTATCCTCTATCTATATGATGTAGATTTTCAATTGTAGAATTTCCTTCAGCCATCAATGCAGCAACAACCAACGATGCTCCGGCTCTCAAATCGCTGGCAGCAAGAGTCGTTCCGGTAATTTTTTTAACACCTTTAACAATTGCATGATTTCTGTCTTGATGAATATCTGCACCCATACGTCTAAGTTCCGGCACTTGCATAAATCTGTTTTCATACAAACTTTCCGTAATAATACCTACACCATTTGCCGTAGTCAAAAGAGTCATTGCCATAGATTGCAAATCTGTAGGGAAACCCGGATATGGCTGAGTTACAAAATTTATTGAATTAAGTCTGTTTTTACAAGAAACTTCCATAGATGTCGGCTCAACGAGTTTTATACTTGCACCCATTTTCAATAATTTATCGGTAAAGAAGGTCAAGTGAGCCGGAAATACACCTTTAATTATTGCTTTTCCTTTGGTTGCAATAATTGCTGACATGAATGTTCCTGCCTCAATTCTGTCAGGAATAGTCGTATATTCAATCGGATGAAGATCCTCCTGTTTAACTCCGTTAATTACAATTTCCGAAGTACCTGCACCGTTAATATCCGCACCCATTGTATTCAAAAAATTTGCCAAATCAACAATTTCAGGTTCTTGTGCGGCATTTTGAATTCTTGTAGAACCTTCCGCCATAATTGAAGCAAGCATAAGGTTTTCTGTCGCACCAACTGACGGAATATCCAAATAAATATCAGTACCGATTAATTTAGGAGCTTTTGCATGAACATAACCGTTTTCAATTTTTATTTT
>CAMVQX010000095.1 GCA_947169755.1 uncultured bacterium | reverse complement strand
AAAACATTACAAAATCTTAAAAACCGCTTGAAATTTAAATAGATTTGTTTTACTATAATTTGGCGTGCGTCGATTTATGTGGAAAATCGATTTAAAAAGGAATTCAAAGTACGAAATATAAAAAAAGGAATTTTAAAATGAACCCTATTATTGATGATTTGGAAAAAACATATTTAAGAGACAATCTTCCTGAAACTAATCCGGGAGACACTGTCAAGGTATTTGTAAGAATCGTTGAAGGTAACAAAGAAAGAATTCAGGCTTTTGAAGGTACTGTTATCAAAAAACACGGTTCAGGTATTAACAAAACCATTACCGTAAGAAAAGTATTCCAAGGTGTTGGTGTAGAACGTGTATTCTTACTTAACTCTCCGAGAATTGAAAAAATCACAGTTCTCAGAAAAGGTGATGTAAGACGTTCTAAACTCTACTACTTGAGAGAACGTTCAGGTAAAGCAACTCGTATCAAGGAAAAAATTGAAAAAAGATAATCACATACACTGGTATCCGGGACATATTGCAAAAGCCGAAAAAGAGCTAAAAAGTCAATTGTCGCTTGTAGATGCCGTTATTGAAGTTATTGATGCGAGACTGCCTTTCTCAAGCAGTTATGATAATATTACGCGGCTTTTAGGTGAAAAGCCGCGTCTTATTTTGTTAAATAAAGCAGATCTTACAGATCAAACAGAGCTTAAGCAATTTATCAAGATTATTGAACAAAAAACGGGGTTTCCTGTCCTGCAGTCTGACGCAAAAAATTCAAAAGACATTAACTTGATTGTAAAAAAGGCAATTGAACTATCCGAACCCAAAATTCAAGCCATTATGAAAAAAGGGCTCTTACGTCGTCCGGCACGTGTAATGGTTGTGGGTATGCCAAATGTCGGTAAATCAAGTATCATAAACAAATTAACCAAATCTTCAAAAACAAAAATCGGCGCAAAAGCAGGTGTAACCCGCCAGCAGCAATGGGTTAGAATTAATCCTCAATTAGAACTTTTGGATACTCCGGGGATAATTCCGATGAAACAGGAAGATCAAATGCGCGCAAAAAAATTGGCATTTGTTAATGCTGTATCAGAAAACGCATACTCTAATGAAAATGTTGCAAGAGAACTTTTAGCTATTTTGAATGAAAAATATCCGCAAATTGCAAAAGAATACTATAAAACAGAAATTTTGACTCTTGAAGAAATCTCAAAATCAAGAAATTGGATTACGTCAGGAAACGAACCTGATATAGAACGAACTGCAACATTTGTTTTGAGAGATTTTAGAGAAGGTAAAATCGGCAAATTTATTTTAGATGAGGCAGAATGACATCTCATATTTTAGAACTTTTGGATTTTGATAGCAGTTATAATTGTCCAATAATAGGAACAGATGAAGCCGGCAGGGGTTCAGGTATAGGAGCTGTGTTTGCAGCAGCTGTTTATTTCCCTTCAAAAAATGAAGCTCTCATAGAAAAATTGTCTTTGCTAAACGACAGCAAACAACTATCTAAAAAACACAGGGAAGAGTTATATGAAATCATTAAAACAGAAACAATAAATTGCGTAACTCCGATTAGTGCGGAAGAAATTGAAGAAATAAATATATTAAACGCATCACTTAAAGCAATGAGGATTTCTGTTAATACTGTAGCAAAAGAGATTAATGATAAAAATATTACGGTTCTTGTTGACGGAAACAAATTGATTCCTTCAATGAATTTAAAACAAGAATATGTTATAAAAGGCGATTCCAAATCTGCTTCAATTGCTGCTGCGAGTATATTGGCAAAAGTTGAAAGAGATCGCTATGTTGCTGAATTATCAAAGAAATATCCGCTATATGAGTGGGACAAAAATATGGGCTATTTAACAAAAAACCATTTGGCTGCGATAGACAAATACGGGATTACCCCATTCCACAGAAAATCCTATCTGCAAAAACATTTTGCAAAACAAGAACAACTTGCATTATTCTAAAAAAAAAGACCTCTTTCGAGGTCTTTTTTTTTAAACGTTTACAAGTTGTTTTGCAAATATATTATCCGAAGGAACTCCAAACGTATGATTTACATCTGAAAGAACTTCGTTTTTGATATTTCTTAAATCTTCTTGCATCAATCTTCTTGGAGAACCTTCTTCCATAGAATGGTTTCTCAAAAGATAAGACGGGTGGAAGATTGTCATAGCTTTATATTCTTTTCCGTCAACCGTAATATTCATCCATTGACCTCTGACTTTTGAAATTGTTTGTTTTTTATCGAGCTCAACAAATGATCTCAACGCGGTAGCACCGCAAAGAATTATTGCACGAGGATTAATTATATCAATTTGAGCTTCCAAAAATTTTCTGCAAGCAGATTTTTCCTCATCAGTCGGAACTCTGTTTTCAGGAGGTCTGCATTTTACTGTATTAATGATATAAACATCATCTTCTCTTGAAATGCCTGCTTCAGTTAAAAATTCTGTTAACAATTGTCCTGCTCTGCCAACAAACGGAGTGCCTGTTAAATCTTCAGTTTCTCCGGGAGCTTCACCTATCAATACAATCTTTGCAGTAGATGGATTTCCATCAGAAAAAACTACATGATTTCTTGTACTTCCCAAAGCACAAGCATGACAACTTTCACATTTACCTCTAACTATCTCCAAACAGTCTCTTTTCATATTTTCTCCTCTTTAAATAATCCTACGTTGTATTTTCTACAATATCTTTTGAGCTCTTTCATTATCACACCGGATAACATGAACACTGCTATTAAGTTTGGCACAGCCAAGAACAAAGTAAATGCATCAGATAGATTAATTATACTTTTAAAATTCATGGCAGAACCTATAACAATGAATATACAATATATAACCTGAAATGTCCGAGTTGTCAATTTTGTATCACCAAATAAATAATTCCAAGCTTTAATTCCGTAATATGAGCCGCAAAGCATTGTTGAAAGTACAAAACAGCTTGCCATAATTGTTAACAAAATCGGGAAAAACGGACAAACAGAACCAAATGCCTTTGATGTTAATTCAATACCTGCAATACCTGTTGTATTAAGGTATTCTCCTGATACAACTATTACAAAAGCAGTTGCAGAACCGACAATTACCGTATCAACAAACGGTTGAAGCATTGCAATAAAAGCTTGAGCCACAGGTTTTGAAGTCTTTACGGCAGAAAAAGCAATTGGTGCGGTACCAAGTCCTGATTCATTAGCAAACATTGCACGTCTGAATCCCCAAAGCATGCACATTATCCAGCCACCTGCCAAAGCACGAGGGTGAAATGCCTCTTTTATAATCAATGCAACAGTATGGGGAACATGCCCGATATTAAACAAACAAACTGCAAAAGCTGTCAAAACATACAATGTGCACATAACGGGTGTTACTTTTGAAGTAAATTTCCCTATAGCTTTGATCCCGCCTATAATTGTAACAAATGTAATAATTGCGACAATCAAACCTAAAAGCCAGCTTTGGCCCGCAAAAAAGCTATTTTCTCCGCCGGTAACTTCTGTAATTTGGGTTGTCATAGCATTTATTTGAAACAAATTCCAACCGCCAATCATTGCAAATATACAGCAAATTGCATAGATTTTTGAAAGATGCGGTGCAAATTTTCCGATATATTTATGATTTTTTAGTGCACCTTCAATATAATACATAGGCCCGCCTGCGATTGTACCATCAGGATTAACTTTTCTGAATTTTATCCCTAAAAGGACTTCGGCAAATTTCAAAGCCATAGAAAAAAAGCCCGCCATAATCATCCAAAATATTACTCCCGGTCCGCCGATTGAAACAGCAGCCGCAGAACCAGCAACATTACCTATACCGGCCGATGCAGATATAGTAGCTGATAAAGCTTGAAACGAGGATACTTCGCCGCGTTTTTTCTTTTTTATTATGTCTTTGTGTTCATAATTTTTGGTAATGAGTTTTATCGCATGTTTAAACCCCCAAATTCCGATAAACCGCATTCTGAAAGTAAAATAAAACGCAGCAATCATCAAAAGGGCAATTAAAAATTCTATTTTTACCCCTTGAATGGTGACTGAACTAAATATTATCCCTGAAATTTTATCGGCTATTGGAGATAAAAGTGTATCTATCGCTGTATCTAAATTCATTACTTAATAAGTATATCATAAACATTCCTCTAAACAGATGTATACTTTTAAAAAATTATCATTATTATAAAAGTATGAAGAAATTATTGGCGGTAGTATTTTCAATAATTGTGTCAACAGGGAATTTTGCTCTGGCGGATGATCTTTGGGATAATTTCGGAGATTCAAATGTCTATGGGCAAAAAGCTGTTACCGACCAAGAATTTGATCAAGCTTTGCAAAGTAAACAAAAGAAAACTAAGAAAAAAACAGAGAAAAAAGATACTAAAAATGGTGAGGCATTTTCTCAAAGCAACGAAACCGAAATCTTGGCTGATACTACAAAAGAACTTCCGGTACTTTTGATACCTATACCGTTAAAAATTAAAGAAAATTACATTTTACCAATAGGACATTATCAGGTCGAAGGGGTAAAAGAAGATGATGAAGTATTTATAAACCTCTATCAGGCGCACGATTTGATAGCAAAAATTCCTGCTGAAGAAACAGATGATGATTTTGGGGAAGATACAATAAATTTTGTCAGATTAAATCCGCATGGTGATTATCACGTTGAACTTTTATTCGGCGGAGTTGATTTCAATGCGTTTGCAATAATTGACATTGAATAATTGAATTGCTAAAATTGCTTTTGGAGGATTATTATGAAAAGAGCAATCGTAATGGTAATTGATTCAATGGGCATTGGTGCAATGGAAGATTGCAGAGATTTTGGTGATATCCCGGAATGCAATACCCTAAAACATGTATGTGAATTTAACAAAGGTTTAAACGTACCTAATATGGAGAAATTAGGACTTGGCAATATTCAAAATTTCATGGGAATCTCTCCGGTTAGTAATCCTCAAGGTCAATATGGCACAATGATTGAAAAATCAAAAGGAAAAGACACAACAACAGGTCATTGGGAAATGGCAGGCTTGATCAGCGAAAAACCTTTTTCGACATTTCCTGACGGATTCCCTGATGAATTGATTGAAAAATTTATAAAAGAAACAAATTGCGGAGGAATTTTGGCAAACTGTCCTGCAAGCGGTACTGCAATAATTGCGGAATTGAATGACGAACATCACAGAACAAAATTCCCTATTGTTTATACAAGCGCTGACAGCGTTTTTCAAATTGCGCTGGATACAGATTTGATTCCTCTTGAAACACTTTACAAGTGGTGCGAAATCGCAAGAAAGATTTTAGATGAAGGTAATTATAATGTTTCTCGTGTAATTGCGCGTCCGTATAAAATAATTGACGGTAAACCGACAAGAATTTCAAAAGACAGACGAGATTATTCGATGGTTCCTTCACATACGATTTTAAATGATTTGAAAGATAAAGGCGACAATGTTATTGCTATAGGAAAAATCGAAGATATTTTCTCAAAATCTGGTATAACGCACGCAATCCATACAGGCTCAAACAAAGAAGGGCTTGAATTGACACTGAAAGCTGTCAGAAATGAACTGGATTTAGAAAAAATTGCATACGATAAAAATCGAAAATTGTCTGATAAATCATTTATATTTACAAATCTTGTAGATACAGATATGCTTTATGGTCACAGAAATGATCCTAAAGGATACGGAAACGCAATAGAAGAAATTGATACGTATGTGGACGATATAATTGAAAATATGACTGATGATGATTTGCTAATAATAACGGCAGATCACGGTTGCGATCCTACAGTTGACGGTACTGATCATACCCGAGAAATGGTTCCGATTCTTGTATATTCTAAAAATATACAAGGAAAAGACCTTGGCAATATAACGGGGTTCGATTATATCGCAAATATCGTAAAAGAACATCTTTCTACAATATAATTATAATTTTGTTGCGTCAACAAATTTTAAAAAATCAATCAAATAAAACTAAATA
>CAMVQX010000094.1 GCA_947169755.1 uncultured bacterium | reverse complement strand
GGTATATCGTTCTACACATTCCAAGCATTATCGTACGTTATTGATGTATACAGAGGCGAAGTAACAGTTCAAAAGAACATCTACAAATTGGCGTTATATATCTGCTTATTCCCGCAACTTATAGCAGGTCCTATTGTCAAATACCATGATGTAGCAGACCAAATTGATAACAGAGAAGTCAACTTTGAAAAGGTAAATGAAGGTGTTAAGAGATTCATCATAGGTTTATCAAAGAAAGTTCTTATCGCAAACACTATGAGTGTTATTGCAGACGGAATATTTAATCAAGCTCCTGACGCTTTCGGGCACGGTATTGCGTGGCTTGGGGCTGTTGCTTATACATTCCAAATTTATTTTGACTTTTCAGGATATTCAGATATGGCAATCGGTTTGGGACTAATTTTCGGATTTAAATTCTTAGAAAACTTTAACTACCCATACATTTCCAAATCTATAACCGAATTTTGGAGAAGATGGCATATATCTCTGTCCACTTGGTTTAAACAATACGTTTATATATCTGTTGGCGGAAACAGAAACGGACTTATCAAAACTTGCAGAAACCTTGGAATTGTATTTTTACTCACAGGTATATGGCACGGTGCAGCTTGGAACTTTATTTTCTGGGGTATTTGGCACGGATCTTTTATAATTCTTGAAAAAATCCTAAATATCAAAGAATTTGAAAAGCAAAGTCATCCGCTATGGGTTGAGATATTACGTCATATCGGTTGTATATTGATATTTACAATCGGTTGGGTATTATTCAGAGCTGATAATATGCACTATGCGATGAGTTATATCGCTAATATGTTTGGTTTTATCGGTGTCGAAAAAGGTGTTCCGGCATATTCGTTCAGCTATTATGTTGATACAATACAGATTTTAGCATTTATAGCAGCAATTTTATGTTCAATGCCTTTATTTAGAGATATGATTCATATAAAAAATAAAGTTATAAAAAGCTTTATTAACATATGGTTACTTGTAATATTTGTATTATCAACAATTTCAATAGCATCCGGAACGTATAATCCTTTCATATATTTTAGGTTTTAGACAAATTTACGGATGTAATTTTAACTGCGCGGCGATGCATTTTTAGTTTTAACTAAGTAATAAAAATTGCAAATACTTTTATGCTATTATTAAATCATGACATGAATAAATTCATATAAATTTCGATTTACTATTACAATACCCAAAAAGTTTTATTTAATATTAACAATAAGGAGTAAAATATGATTAAAAGCATTTTATTATGGAGCTTTGTAGCCTTATTAATTTTTGGAGGTTGCAATATTGCAAGTGCAAAGTGCTTATGTAAGCAATGGGACAAAGTTTTTCCGAAATCAGATAAAGTACTCGTACAAAAAGTTACATTTAAAAACAGATTCGGACTTGAACTTGTTGGCGATTTGTACATTCCAAAATCTGCAAATAAAAATGATAAATTACCTGCTATCGCAATATCAGGTCCTTTTGGAGCTGTAAAAGAACAGTCCTCAGGGCTATATGCGCAAACTTTGGCAGAACGAGGCTTTATTACTCTTGCATTTGATCCCAGTTATACAGGTGAAAGCTCAGGATTTCCAAGACACGTTGCTTCTCCTGACATAAATACTGAAGATTTTTCTGCTGCAGTTGACTATTTGAGCACAAACAAAAATGTAAATCCTGAAAAAATCGGTATTTTAGGGATTTGCGGTTTTGGAGGCTTTGCAATTAATGCAGCCGCTATTGATACTCGGATTAAAGCAACAACGGCGGTTACTATGTATGATATGACAAGAGTATCAGCAAAAGGTTATAATGATTCTGTTGATGAAGATGCAAGATATGAGATGAAACAGAATTTAAATAAACAAAGGACAGAAGATTTTAGAAACGGCAATTATAAAGGCGCTGACGGCTTACCTGAAAAATTAACTGGAAACGAACCTCAGTTTGTAAAAGATTATTGGGGATATTATAAAACCAAAAGAGGTTTTCACTCTCGTTCCATTAATTCAAACGGTAAATGGAATATGACTTCATCATTGTCATTAATCAATCAGCCGATATTGCAATATTCAAATGAAATCAGAACTCCTGTTTTAATCGTACATGGCGAAAATGCACACAGCAGATATTTCGGAGAAGATGCATTTAAAAAGTTAAAAGGTGATAACAAAGAATTGTTTATCGTTAAAGGTGCAAACCACGTTGATTTATACGACGGCGGGGATAAAAATGCAATCCCGTTTGACAAAATTGAAACTTTCTATAGAGAAAATCTAAAATAGGCGGCAATTATGAAAAAAATACTATTTTTTATTTTAACAGCTATATTAATATCGCAAAACAATTGTTTTGCACTTCAATTTAAAAATAAAGGAGACGCAAAGCCAATGACTAAAATCACACAAACCGCAGGTAGAGATAATTTAGGAAATTTTGCACCTGAATTTGCCCATTTCAATGATGATATTCTATTCGGAGAAAATTGGAATAACCCGGATATTTCGCTAAAAACAAGAAGCATTATAACTGTGGTAGCATTAATGTCCCAAGGAATAACAGATTCATCTTTAAAATACCACCTCCAAAATGCAAAAAATAACGGAGTAACAAAAGAAGAAATAGCAGCAGCGATAACTCACACAGCATTTTATGCAGGATGGCCAAAAGCTTGGGCAACATTCAATCTGGCAAAAGAAGTATGGAACGGCAATACGCCTGCTATAACTGATAAAGACAAATTTGCACAAACTTTAATGTTTCCTATAGGAGAACCAAATACGGCTTATGCAAAATATTTTATAGGTCAAAGTTATCTTGCACCAATCTCAACACAACAAGTTAAAATCTATAATGTTACATTTGAACCGAGATGCAGAAACAATTGGCACATACATAAAGCATCATCAGGCGGCGGTCAAATGCTAATTGCAATAGGAGGCAGAGGATATTAGCAGGAATGGGGTAAAGAGCCAATAGAGATGAAACCGGGTGATGTCATAAATATTCCCGCAAACGTAAAACATTGGCACGGAAGCGCACCTGATAGCTGGTTTGCACATTTAGCCGTTGAAGTTGACGGAGTCGAAACTTCTAACGAATGGTTAGAACCGGTAAGTGATGAAGAGTACAACAAATTAAAATAAGAAGAATAATATGAAAAAAATAATTATACTAAACGCAAGCCCGAGAAAAAATTTTAATACGGCAAAATTACTAAAAGAAGCGCAAAAAGGAGCTGAAACTGCAGGCGCTGAAGCCGAATATTACAACCTGTATGATTATAAATTTTTAGGCTGCAGAAGCTGTTTTGCCTGCCAAAGAAAAGGCAGCACAACTGAAGGCGTCTGCGCAATAAGAGATGATTTAAGACCAATACTTGAAAAATGTATAGCTGCAGATGCAATAATAATCGGCAGCCCCGTTTATTTTTCATATCCGACAGGCGTTTTTAGAAGTTTTGCGGAAAGGTTGCTTTTTGCGAACCATACTTATATGGTCGACAGAGAAAACGGCGGTTTAAAAAGGAGACTTAATAAAATTATTCCTACAGGAATTATATTCACAATGAACTGCCCCGAAGATTTGGCAAAAGACATTAATTACCCAATCACTTTGGGTGAAAGTGTAAATAATTTCAGACATATTATGGGTTATGCCGATGCGCTTTATTCTTATGATACAAGACAGTTTGATGATTTTTCAAAATATAATTGCGACCTGTTTGATGAAAAACATAAAGAAGAAGTTCAACAAACACAATTCCCTATTGATATGCAAAAAGCATTTGATTTAGGCAAGACGTTGACAGAAATGAACTAGATTGAGGAATATAAATGGATAAATATACAAAAAAATACAACGTAATACTGGATAATATGGATTTATTTGAATACAGGATAAGACCAATCTCTGCAATAATGTATCTGCAAGATGCATTTGCAAGATTCTGTGCAACTAAAAAGATGGCAGCGTATGATTTATTTGCAACAAATCAATACTGGATAGTTACCGAATTTAATATTGATTTTGCGGACAATCTCCCGTTTTGGTCTGAAGAAATAAGCGTAAGTATTTGGATTTCAGAGATTACAAAGCTAAAAATTTATACCGACTACGAATTGACATACAAAAATAAACCCTTTGCAAAAGGTAATGCCCTTTGGTTCATTATAGACAGAGATTCAAAACGACCGGCAAAAACCGATATTGTAGCAGAAAGATTCAGTATTTGTAACGAATTAGTATTGGGAGAACACAAAAAGTTCTCTATTCCTACAGCAACTGAAGTTTTTACAGAAATTGAGCACACAAACAATTTATCAGATCTTGATTTTAACAAGCACGTTAATAACAAAAGTTACATAAATATTGCTGAAATGACAGCTCCTGAGGAATTTAGAAAAACCCATAAATTAAAGAGTTTAAGCATCAGATTCAATAAAGAAACATTTTTAGGGGATACATTAACCTGCACTACTAACAAAACCGAAGACGAAAATACTTTTACACATATCATTAAGAAAGACGGACTTTCAGTTTGTGATATTTCAACAACTTGGGAAATAAATAAATCAAAAGACAGTATAGTAAATTATAATTTAGAAGTTAAAACCGAACGATAAAAATGACACTTGAAGACGATTTATACAAAAAACATATTATTGATAAAAAGAAATTAATTGAATATGGTTTTAAGCCCAATAGCACAAAGCTAATATTAAAAATCAATTTAGCTAAAGATGACTTTCAAGCCGTCATAGAGTTTGACGGGAAAATTTCTGGGAAAATATTCGATTTATCTACAAATGAAGAATATACAAATTTCAGAATAGAATCGTCAAGCGGTTTTAGTTCTGAAATACGAGAAGAATACATAAATTTATTAACAGACATAAGAGATAAATGTTCTGAAGATCAACTATTCCAAACAAAACAAGCTCAAAAAATAAGTAAATATATTATAAATAAATACAATGACGAACCTGAATTTTTATGGAAAAATTTTCCGACTTATGCTGTATTTCGAAATAAAAAAAATAATAAATGGTATGCGCTTTTTGGAACCGTTGCTAAAAATAAAGTTGATATTAATTCAAATTCAACAGAAATAGTAGAAATTATAAATTTAAAAATTAACAAAAATGATCTTAAAAACCAATTGAATACCAAAGGAATATACGAAGCCTACCACATGAATAAAAAAAATTGGATTACCATAATTTTCGATGAAACATTAAAAGATTCAGAAATTGAATCTCTAGTTGACAAAAGTTATAACAGCATTTAGAATTATTAAATTTCATCATATACGTCTATAAAACTTAATAACTGATCACGAGTATAAGGTGTATTTTTTACGCCGTTCATTATTTCATCCGCACCAATAAATAAATGTTTAGCAAGCTCTTCTCGTGCAGCAGAAAGTTCATCATCCAAGTCATTTATTACCAAATTTGCATCTGCATCGCGTCCTATTAATACTTCTTCTTCCGTGTTCGCAAATTCATCACCCATTTTCTCTTGAAATTTGTATATCTTATGAGCATCTTTTACTCTTATCACAGAGTATCCCTCTGACGGATTAAAGCGCTTACTATCCATATTTTTATACTGAACTAAAGCCGGATTTTTTGATGTTGAATAGAATTGACCGTTTCCGGGCTTCATATATCCTCTGCGATAAACAATACCACTGTAAGTGCCGAATTCCTTATCCAAATGCTTAAGTGAATAATCCAATGCCCTCACTACATCAACACAAGAATCCATATCTTGCGGTAAAAGACCTCTATAAGCCTTTCTTATTTCTTCATCATTTAATCTACCGCTCAAATACATATTTATAATTTCAGAATTATCGCTAGCACCGCAATAAGCCAACAATCCCATCTCTATATCAGATGCATCTTTATACGTACTGTGGATACTTCGGTAATTTTCAGGTATCCACACGTAATCCCCATTTTCATCTAAAGCACTATAAACTCTTTGCATTACGGCATTATATTCTTCATCATCTCTTATCGGAACATTAATATCTTTTTGGATAAACGGTACATTATAATT
>CAMVQX010000093.1 GCA_947169755.1 uncultured bacterium | reverse complement strand
TGTTTTTTGTGTTTTAAAATTTTCCGAAACAACAGAATAAATCATTTCTTTAGTTGTAGTTTTTCCTGAACTTCCGGTTACACCTATAACGATAGGATTTATTTTTTTTCGTTTATAATTGGCAAGTTTTAAATACGCTTTCAATGTATCATCAACCTTTATGGCAAAATTACAAGGCTTTTCTTTTGTATAAAAGCAGCCAACCGCCCCAAGTTCAACTGCTTTATCACAGAAATTTTCGCCATCAAAAGTCGCACCTTTTAAAGGCAAATACAAGTCCCCATTTTTTATTGTTCTTGTGTCTGTTGAGATTTCAAAGCTATCTTTCCCTGAAACTTCAACATTCAAAGCTTCCCCTATTTCGTCTAAAGTAAATTTCATAATGTTTTAATTTTACTCCAAAAAGCAACAGTAAGACAGAAAGTTAATAAATGTTAATAGTGCTTGACAAGTAACTATCAGCATAAGATAATAACAGATGTATTAGTATGCGGTAAATCGTTCAACAAACACCCCTAAAGCCGAAATATTTTCGGGTGTACGATACCCAATTTAGAAAGGAATAGAAAATGTTCGCAATTGTAGAAACAGGCGGAAAACAATATCAAGTTGAAGAAGGAAAATACCTTGATGTTGAACTATTAGAAGGCGACAAAGATTCAAAAGTAGTTTTTGATAAAGTCGTAATGATTGTAAACGGTAAAAAATCTAAAGTTGGTCAACCTTACGTTACAGGTGCTTCTTGTGAAGGTACTATCGTAAAACATGACAGAGCAAAAAAAGTTATTGTTTACAAACAAAGACCTAAAAAAGGTTACAGAAGAAAACAAGGACACAGACAAGATTTTACAAGAGTAATGATTTCTAAAATCAGAACATCAGCTCAAAAGAAATCTGCTGAGGCTGAAACTGAAGAAGCATAATAAAAGGAGAATTATAAAATGGCACATAAGAAAGGTATGGGATCTACCCGTAACGGTCGCGACTCGGAAGCTAAACGTTTAGGCGTTAAAAAATTCGGCGGCGAAACTGTTAAAGCTGGTAACATCATTGTTCGTCAAAGAGGAACAAAAGTTCATCCCGGTAACAACGTAGGTATCGGATCAGATGATACTTTGTATGCATTGATTGACGGTCAAGTTAAATTCGAAGCACACAGGCGTGACAGAAAACAAGTTAGTGTTTACGCAGTGTAAATTTCTAAATATTAAAAACTAAAAAGCAGCCTTTGAGGCTGCTTTTTTAATTTGTTGACGATATTTCTCCAAATTGAAAAATTTGAAGTGCGCTATCTGGCTGTTTTATTTGTTTGTAAAAGTCTTTTACAAGTACACATTGAGTTTGAATACACTTCAAATTCCTTTCATGTAAATATTTTTCCAAATCATCTGCGTAATTTGTGTATTGTCTGTGTTTGAGAAATGCACAGAAATTTGATTTTCTGACTTTTATTTCTGAAATTGCAAAATTAATGACCTCATCATAAGAGATATTGTACGCATCATTTAAAGACATATCTATTATAAAATTAAAATTGTCGCTTGTTGTAATGGAAAGATATGCAACAATTCTTTTTTGAGAAGGTTCTTCAAGAACATATCTGTTTTTATAAAAGTTGTTAAAGCCTCCGAATACCGGCTCTTTGTATTCGGAAGGAATCCTCTCTAATGAAGGTTTATAAAGATTTTTCAACTCCGCATTATACAATTTTGCAACAGCTTTGGAATCGGAATTCTGGCTATGTCTAAAATTAGCCTTATTATCGGTTTTAGGTTTAAAATTATCTAGCTTCCATAGGTTTTCATAGCTGCATTGCCTGAAGCCGCAGCCTTGCAAAAATAAATCTAAAAGTTCATCATGTGATTGATCAACTGTAACTTTAAAAGATACTGCACCTTTTGCGCCGTACTTAGCAATAACAAACTCTACAAGTTGTTTGCCTATATTGTACATATTCTGTTTAAAAATTAGTCTGGTAATGTTTATTTTATATGGATTACCAATAGTAGGTACAACCGTAATTAAACCTAAGATTTCTTTGTTTTCAAGCAAAATAAAAGATTCCGGCAAAAATTTATATTTAAGCGGAAAAATGTTATGAACTATTAGAAAAGCCTCGCTGATTATATCTTCTGAAATTTTTTCATCATTTCCGAGATAAGCAATCATCTTCTTTATTTTAGGTGCATCAAAACAGTTCAGTCTTCTTATGATTGTCATACAAGTATTATATACTTTATATTTTTTCTTTTCAAGTTTGTGATAAAATTAGTGTTATGAAAACAGCCGTTATAAATAATGAAAAAATTACTATCAAAGAAGCCGAAAATATATTTTTAAATGGTAGAGATGGCGCTATTGTAAAAGTTTTGGGCTGCGGTTTATGCGGTTCAGATATAGTTAAATTTGTGCATAAAATATCGCCCGACGGAACAGTGCTCGGGCACGAGATTGTAGCACAAATTGTTGAAATTAATTCTGATACAAATTTTAGAATTGGCGATACAATTGTAACTTCACACCATATTCCTTGTAAAACTTGTGTATATTGCAAACACGGAAACGTTTCTATGTGTGAACACTTCAAATCTACAAATATACGTCCCGGAGGATTTTCTGAGTTTGTGTATTTGTCTGAAGAACATCTTCAAAATGTTGCGCATAAAAAACCTGAAAATTTAACAAATATTGAAGCTTCTTTTTATGAACCTTTGGGTTGTATTGTTAGAGCCGTAAAACGTGCCGACTTAATTGAGAATGACAATGTTTTGGTTGTAGGGTTGGGCTCTATCGGTATTCTTTCATCTCAATGTTTAAAAGCGTATGGTGCAAATGTGCTTGGATGTGATTTGATAGATGAGCGTATAGCTATATTAAAAAATTTGGGAATTGATGCAGTTGATGTTGGAAAAATCTCAGATGATTATAAAGCTGACTGCGTATTTATGACATCCGGTGCTGATAAAGCACTGGATACAGCATTAAAATACGTTAGAAACGGCGGCAAAATTTTGGTATTTTCAAGCACTCCGCATGATGAAACAGCTTATCCGAATAATGAGATTTATTACAGAGAATTGACTGTAATGGGCAGCTATTCCCCATCACCAACAGATTTACAAGATTCATTAAAACTTTTGGAAACAGGAAAAGTCAAAGTTAAAGGTTTATCTACTGAATATGTGCTTGAAGATATTCAAAAAGCTTTTGATGATACAATGTCAAATAAGATTATGAAGGCGTACATAAAAATATGCGAGAGAATAAAATGAAATCAATTCAATACTATGGACCTCAAAATATAAAGTATGAAGAAGTTATGGTAAAACCGCCCGAAGACGGTGAAGTCGTTGTAAAAATTATGTCAGCACTCACTTGCGGCACTGATGTCAAAACGTACAGACGCGGTCATCCTGTACTTATCAAATCAGTTCCGTCAGGGTTCGGGCATGAATTTGCAGGAATTGTTGATAAAGTTGGTAAAGGTGTTACAAATGTCAAAATCGGAGATAGAGTCGTTGCTGCAAACTCTGCCCCTTGCGGTCATTGTTTCTTCTGCAAAAAAGAAGAATATAATTTGTGTGAAAATCTCGATTTGCTAAATGGTGCTTATGCCCAATATATTACTGTTCCGGCAAGAATTGTCGAAAAAAATATGTTGATTTTACCTGATGATTTAAGTTTTGATAAAGCAGCTTTTTCAGAACCACTTGCAAATGTCGTTCACGGTGTTGAAAGAACTGATATCAAACCGGGTCAAACTGTAGGTATAATCGGAATTGGTCCGATAGGTTTGATGTTTGCAAGACTTGCAAAATTAAAGGGGGCAAGAGTTATTGTTGCAGGACGTAATCCTATAAAATTGAAGGCGGCTGAAGATTTTGCGCACGCAGATGAGATTATAGATTTGACTAAATACCCTAACCCAGAAAAGATATTCAAAGAATTTACAGAAGAAGGACGAGGACTTGATGTTGCGGTTGAATGTGTAGGGCTTCCGGAAATATGGGAGAGAATTTTTGCCTGTGTGCGTCCGGGCGGGAAAGTTCACTTTTTTGGCGGCTGTAAATCCGGTTCAACAGTAAGTTTTGATACAACTAAAATGCACTACGGCGATATCTCGCTTATGAGCGTATTCCATCATACTCCAAAATATTTCAGAATGGCTTTGGACTATATTGCCTCCGGAGAAGTTGAAGTAGAAAAATTGATAACTGACACCCTACCTCTTGAAAAAGTTGAATGGGCTATGCAACAACATATTGAAGGCAAAGCCATAAAATATTTAATCAAACCTTGGCAATAAAAAAGACCGATTTATTATCGGTCTCAATATACTCTCTTTAGAGAATGCGCTTATTTTACTGCGCGCAAACCGGTTTTAATCCCAGCATCAGCATTAACCAATTTCGCTGATGCCAACGCCATATTGCGGCGTTTTCTCGCTCCTCTTAATATAAATACCACACTGTCGCATATATTACACGAAGGGTATGAAATCTTTTTTAACATATATAAATCTCCAAAATACTTTCTGATTACAAAATATATATCGGAGAATTTTAAAAATAACTTTAACAATTTAACAAAAATGTAACAACATTTTTACATAATTATTTTTTCAAATAAATTTTCAAATTCGGGAAAAGAAATATTCACCCATTCAAATCCGTTTATATTAATTTGTTTTTTACAAATTAAACCTGCTACATATAAGCTCATTGCAAGCCTGTGATCGTGATATGATTCGACTGTACAATCGCCGTTTAATTCGGATTTTCCGTTAATAATAAATCCGTCAGGAGTTTCTTCAATATCCGCCCCAAGCTTCTTTAATTCTGCAACTGTTGCTTTTATTCTGTCAGTTTCTTTGTTTCTCAAATCCTGTGCATCTTTAATAATTGTTTGTCCTTCAGCTTGAGATGCAAGAACAGCTATTACAGGAAGTTCGTCTATCAGTTTGGGTATTATTTCGCCTTCAATCGTACAGGCTTTCAAATTAGAATAAGAAATTTTTATATCACCGACTTCTTCGCCTGAGATTTCTTTTTTATCGAGTATTTCAATATTTCCGCCCATTTTCTCAACTACATCTAAAATTCCTGTACGTGTAGGGTTCAATCCTACATTTTTCAAAATTATTTTGGAATTAGGAACGATTAGTGCCGCAACGATAAAGAATGCTGCCGAAGATATATCCCCGCAAATTTCAATAGTTTTCGGTTCAAGTTCAGATTTTGAAATTATGGTTTTATTGTTGTCCGTTTTAATATTTGCCCCCATAAATTTGAGCATTCTTTCTGTGTGGTCACGTGAAATGTATGGTTCTATAACGGTTGTCGGCTCATCACAATTCAAGCCTGCAAGAAGAATACAAGATTTTACTTGAGCTGATGCAAGCGGTGAATTGTATTCTATTCCGTGCAGTTTTTGCCCATATATGTTTAATGGTGCTTTAAAATTATCAGCCTCAATCTTTGCACCCATAAGTGAAAGCGGTTCTATAACTCGTTTCATAGGTCGTTTGGAAAGACTTTCATCACCGATAAGCGTTGAATTGAAGTTTTGTCCTGCAAGAATTCCCGACATAAATCTCATCGTAGTGCCGGAGTTTCCGCAGTCTAAATCAGTTTGCGGTGTTTTTAGTTTACCTGTTGAGTGTACAATTAAATCTTCATTTTGAAATTCTGCATCTATACCTAAATCGCGGCAAACTTTAAGTGAAGACAGCGGATCTTGACCTTTTGAAAAATTTTTAATTATTGATTTACCATTGGCAAGTGATGAAAGCATTATAGCTCTATGCGAAATGGATTTATCAGACGGAATGGTAATTTCGCCAACGAGACCTTTGGAAATATTTTTTACTAATTTTTCCATAAAAAAATTTTATCACAAATTTTCTTTTTTGTGATATTATTTGGTTAAATCGTAAAGAGAGGTGTCCGAGCGGTTTAAGGTGCAATCTTGGAAAGGTTGTGTGGGAGCAATTCCACCGAGGGTTCGAATCCCTTCCTCTCTGAATTTTCCGAGCAGTAAATTGATAAATAAATAGAAGGGACGAGAACCACAAGGCAAAGCCTTGTAATGGTTCGAGCGCGAACGAGCTGAGGGCGT
>CAMVQX010000092.1 GCA_947169755.1 uncultured bacterium | reverse complement strand
AAGGAACAGAATACGTGGAGCGCATGGAATCCAAATTTACGTCCGGCAAACGTCCTGACCATATTTTGCCTCAACACTTGATTTGTTCGTATCCGCTTGACAAGATGTACAATTTTTATCCGAAAGAGACAAATACGGGCTACATCTGTTTGAGTGAAAATTACAGTTATCTGTTTGACAAAGTTCCGGAAGGTTACGAGCAGAAATTAAGATTTTCAACTCTTGACGGTAAGTCTCAAACCTCAGATTTTGAGCACTTTAAGAGTAAGGAAGTAACAAACGAAAAATACGAACTTTCGTTTGACCTATCAAAATTTGCATTTGACAATCAAAACATCTATAAACTCGAAATTGTAAATATTCCAAAAAGAATTGCGGTTCAAAACGAGAATGTAACAACGGGTTACACAGTAGTAAACGGCGATTCGATAAGGCAAATAGCGGCCGAAGGCGATTTCAATCAGTTGGAAACCAAACAGATATGCGAACTCAACTTCCGAGTAAGCAAATATAATACGCTGAAAGAAAAGGTAGAAGCCATTGATCTTGACGGCAAAGCATTTGTGGACGGAACAGATCTTTACATGAAAAATATTTCCAAAGGATTTGAAACCGATGATTTCTTTGACGTTCTGGAGCAGCAAGTTAGAGGCGAAACCGATAAACTTGTATATTTGGAAGCCGATTTGGAAAATACCGATTGGTACAAAAAATCGTTGTACAAATACGTTTACGACAATTTTACGGAAAAAGAAATCGTAAGAGGACGTGATTTTAGTTACAAACCGGCAGATGCAATGACGTTTTTCAATGCATTGTCAATAAATCATAACACGCTTACTGATAATGAAATACAAAGTGGAGTTGCAACCGGCATATATCCTCACGGCATGATAACATACAATGTTATATTTGAGTGCGATGAAGATTTGCGCATTGCTAAAACCTTGATTTCCAATAAAGAAAAGTTCGGAACAGGTTTAAACAAAACTGAATTGGAAATCTTGAAAAATGATTTTCCGCAAAGTTATACGAAAGGTGAGTATCCGTACAAAATTTCGTATCGTTTGCCGGGAAAAGGAACAATAACTTCGACAATTAACAAAGTTTTTAAATATTAACAATTTTAATTTATTAAATTATGAAAAACATGTTTAAATTTTTAATGGTTGCCTTGATGACAACCGCAATGATGTTTTCGGCTTGCAACAAGGACGACGACAAGAATGAACCGGAAGTAACACCAACACCAGTTGTTGAAGAACCTACAGAAGAAGAAGTAGATGCTAAATTGGAGAAATTTGACATCTCTAATTCTCAGTTTGGAGTAGCAAACGCTACAGAAACTTCAATTTCAGTAGAATGGAAAGAAAATGAAGTTAAATTCGATTCTGTAAAACTCGAGTTAAAAAGATTGATTGTGAGTGGAAATGATACAACGTATGAATCAGTTGCTAAAACAACAGTTAAAAATGATACTAAATACGAATTCACTGATTTAGAGACTCATCAAGATTATATAGTAAAATTTAATTTTTATCAAAATAATAAAATATGTATGCGAGAATATTATACAGCAGCTGAAAATTCGACTTTTAATTGCCTTAATTTTGGATATATGTATATAAATAAGGACAGAGGTGGAGTATCTGTTTTGTTTAAAAATGGAAGTTCGAAAACCAAAATAACTGAAGTTTATACGGCTTATGGAGAAAAAATTGTCGAGTTATCAGAGGACGGCTCAACTATAAAGGCTATTAATAATCCATTCTATGGCTGCCATTTAATCACAAATAAAGAATTTGAAATCATTGAAAAAGCTGCAGGTATATCAGAAGAAGAACTCGCAAGTGTTAAATTTGATGAATATTATGGTAATGAACAAGCATATAAGTTTCATTATGATTCGGATTTTCAAATGAATATAAATTTTAATATCATTTACTTAAATGATGATAATTCATATTGTCAAAGATATTTTGGTTTTCCTCCTCTAGGTATATTACGCTCAAAGACAATTTTTATTGATGATTTTGATCTTATATTTGTTAAGGATTAACAATTTGTTCTATTTATATCCTTTCATAAATAAATTATGGAAGGATATAAATGCAATTGATAATTAATGAAGAATATTATGTTTTATTATGTAATACAAATGAAATATATTGTTACTTTAATAATGATTTTAGTGTCTGTAACAGTGAAAGCACAATTTTATAAATTGTACTTTTATCCTGTTGTCGGCCAACGGACGACAGGTTCAGAAGAATTTCTCTTATTACCAAATTGTAAATATCATGTAGATTTTTATAATAATAATGTGCCTATACTAAAATTAGTTGAAGAGTGTTATAATCCCTCTAAACAATTTAATCAATGGTTTTATTGTAAGAATTTAAGTTATATTCATTGTTATGTTACGGAACATTATTCTGAACAAAAAGTGCCAAGCTCAGAAAAGAATATTTCAATACCTAAAGGAATTTTTCATTATAACTTTGATTTTGATTCTTACTGCTTTTCAACTAGAGAAAATTTTTATAATAAAGAAAAAGAATATTATGCAGTAAGAGAAAAAGGTAGAATTACTTTAGAAATTTTAAACTGTACATTTTTGCTAAAAAGAGAATTAGGAGGATATTTATGTGAACAAGATATACATGGAACACTTTCTTTTGATTATCCTGATTTGAACATAAATATCTATGTAGAAACCAATGGGCGTATAGTAAATTGGAAAACTTTGATAAATGAAACTTCTTTTACAATACCTTATTCTTGGTTTGAAAGGAATAGTCTGATAGGTACAAAGTTTAATTTAGTTGCTAAAGCTGATGGAATTGAATTGGGTAGAGTTGATAATCTTGTAATATATCCTAATTATCCTCTTTCTAATTCAACTGTATATGTTACTGATTCACATTTACATGCCTCATTAGCAATCAATGATTCTATTTCAGTGAATAGTTATTTCGAGCAAATAGGTAATACTCATATAAAAAGTGAAAATTTTGATGAGTATGGATATTCAAAATACATCTTCAATGGACCATATCGTTTAACTTTTAATCGTCCAGATCATTGTCCTGTAGAAAGAGAAGTTTTTGTTCCTGAAGTGAAATACAATAAAATAAATGATTCTGACAATGAATTTTGGTATGGTAATCAAATCACAAATGCTGTAACTTTATTGTATAAATATCCAGATAATTCTTCTAATGGTCTAATTTTTTCACATTCAACTAACAATAATTGTAATATCACAACATCAACGGTAATTGATGGTAAAATAACAGTTTATGATCTTGTTAATAATGGTAAAACAGAAGAATTAAATTGTAAAGTTTCAACTTATAATTTTAATACAGATACTTGTCTTAAAAAAATTAGTTTGAACATAAAAGATCAAACAGGTGAAAAAAAGTTTTTGCCTGTTACTCAGACTGTTAAATTATCCGCTTATCCAAATATTTCAGTAACAGATACAAAAATTCTTGATGCCACTTGTTATTACGATACTGCAGTCGTAACAATTTCTGACATGAAAGGCGGTTTGTCAAACGGCTATAAATTCATGTTGAAAAAAGGTGAACAAGAATTTTGGAGTGAAAATAGCACAATGAAAATTCCTGCTACAATTTTCGGCGGAAATGAACAAGAAGTAAAACTTTATGTTTATGATAAAGATAGTATTTCTGATGATACCGGTCGTGAAAAACGTGCTTTTTCAACAAATATAAAATTCAATTACGGCGAAACACTTGATATTAAAAATTGGCAAGTTGCTGATTTAAATTGTTTTGAAGATAATACAGGCGAAATTTCAATCTCGGATTGGACTCCAAAAAATGAAGATATAAAATTTGAAGTTTGGAAGTCAGAAAATAAAATTTCAGATTCAGAAATTACAGAAAACCTCGCTGCGGGAGATTACAATTTGAAAATCGTTGATGGAAATGATTGTGTTAATGATAGTTTCCAAGTAACTGTAAATCAACCGGATAAATTGCAAACTTCAGTAAAAAGTTTTGAAACACCACTTTGTTATGGATACGTAGACGGAAAAATTTCAACCACAACTATCGGTGGCACAGGTGATTATACCTTTTTATGGAACAATGGAGCTACAACTTCAGATATAGAAAACCTTAACGCCGGCATATATCAGTTGACCGTAACCGATGAAAATAAATGTCAAACTTCAGTAAGTCAAGTACTTACCGAACCGGAAGAATTACAAAATTCGTTGCAATCAAGTTATACAATTTGTAAAGGGAACGAGATAAAAATAGACGACGGAGAAAATGGTTCAGAAAAATTTACAAGTTACGAATGGAGCTTACCTGATGGTACCAAATGCTTTGATAGAGTGTTAGTTGTAACACCCGACATGCCCGCAGGAAATTATATATTGACATCCAAAAGTGAATCATGTTTTACACAAGATACCACCAATATCCAATTTTCCGAAAACAATTTACCAATAAGATTTTTGATACCAACCGAAAGCTATCTTGGAGATACAATAATGGTTTGCGAAGATTCTGAAATATTTACGGAATTTGATTGGTACTACACATACAACAAAGAATTGTTGACGGACGTTTCAGAAATAGTAAATAGTCCGCACAAAAATCTGAGTTTTCTTTACGCCGAGCAAAGTGGATTTGATACAGTAACGATGTATGTCAACGACGGAAATTGCACAGCGAGTATGAGTAAACAAATAGTAATTTTACCTGAATATCGCTCAGAAAAAATTGATAATCAGCCGATAATATCAGGAATTTTTACGCGACTTGCAATAGTACCCAATCCAAATGATGGAAATTTCACATTGTATGCCAATTTAAGCGAAGAATCAGAACTTAAAATCAATTTATTAGACGTGTCACGATCCCAAAAAATAGCCCTCAATTACGAAAAAAACGCCACACTCAGCGACCATTACGAAATCCCATTTCAAGGATTAGGATTAACCACTGGAGTATATTGTCTGATACTTACCGCCCAAGGAGAAACCAAACAGATAAAATTTACAGTAAAATAAGTGTAATATATTGAAAAATAGATAATTACAAAAAAACAATGAAACGTTCAAAGATAATATTATGTCTTTTTGTGCTAATATGTGTTACAATTAGTAAAATTAAAGCGCAGCAAAATACACAACTTGCAGTTTGAAAAAATAGAAATTCAAAAACAAAGTAAAAATCAAAACTCATCAGACATCACCAAAATAGCTGTGAAAACCGAACAACAAAAGTCAGACGAAATACAGTTGAAAAAGAAAATAAGTGGAAATATTGTAACACTTAGTTGGACAACCACAAGTCACAAACAACCCTGCTATGTGATTGTGTATAAGAAAGTTAACGAAAAACCACTAACGACCTATTCACAAGTATTAGATCGTAATACATTTACAGACAATAAGTTGGACCTTGGAAATACATATATTTATTGTATCAGAATAGTATATGCCGATCAAACAGAATCAAAATTGAGTAACGAAATTAAATTCAACTTTAAATGAAACATACGCTTTTGTATATATTTATAATTTTACTTTTCATACAAGTAAAAACAGCAACATCACAGAATAGTAATTCGATGAATATCAACATAATAGGTTGTGGAAATTATTCAGCCAAACTTTCGGATTATTATTCGCCGAAAAATGCCGGAATGATAACTATCATCTTGAGAAACAACGATTTAAAAGAACCCGTTTTGCCGATTCAACTTTATATGTCGGTAACAAATAATCTTAAAACGTATATTCAAACCAAAAGTCCAAATACGTCAAAAATCTTTCAACTCTATGCAGGAGAGACACTTACATTAACCGGTCAGGACTTGGAATGTATTTTTAATACGTATTATTTGAATTACAAAAAGTCAAATTTTCAAGACGGTCAAAACATCTTAAAAATCTACGCTCGTGACACCAGAACTGGAAAAATTGTTAGCAATACTGCACAGATTTTACTAAAATCCGTGATGATTGCGCCGCCGAAATTAGTAAGTCCAGATGATAATTTTACAATTGAAACCGACAATCAATTTGTAAATTTTACTTGGCGTGGTGACAACGGCGGTGCAAATATTGCCACTCGTTGCAATTATCGTTATAAATTTGAACTTTGGAAACAAAATATTAACG
>CAMVQX010000091.1 GCA_947169755.1 uncultured bacterium | reverse complement strand
TGATCTTGATGAGCTTCTTCTATTAGTTGTAGGTTGTATTTTTTTATAGCATCCAGTACAACTGGCTTCTTTTCATCTAATATACCTGAAAGAACCATAATAGCACCATCAGACATAATATTTTTTAAATCGCCCATAATTTCTGCGAGAACATTATGTAATATATTTGCACATACAAAATCAAATTTTTCCGACAATTTGTCTGCTGTATTAAGTTCAAATCTGCATTCTACATTGTTTTTTATTGCATTTTCTTTTGCAACATCTATAACCGTTTCATCATTATCGCAGCCATACACGTAATATGCATCAAATTTTTTAGCACAAATCGCAAGAATGCCCGAGCCCATACCAATATCAGCCATTTTACAATTTTTTGGCATATATTTTTCTATGGCTTTCATACAAAGCTGGGTTGTTTGGTGTGTACCTGTTCCGAACGCGCAGCCCGGCTCTAATCTTATAACTACTTCACCATCTTTAGCATTATACTCAAGCCAATCCGGAACAATAACGATTTTTTCGGTAACTCTCGTTATATCCCACTTTTCTTTCCATTTTTTTGACCAGTCTTCATTGGGTTTATCTGACAAAACGAATTCCCAGCTTCCAAGCTCTTTATCCGAAAAACCTCGTGATTTTAGCAAATCCCGCTCAGAATCTAATAGTTTTTGCAAATTTTGTGGTTCTGATGTCAAAAATACTTTTAAAGTACCTTCGGTGGTAGAAATCATTTCCAAATCTTTATACGCTTCTTCGGCTAAGATAACTCCTTCACAATCAAAATTTTCAAAGAAAAAGTCCGATAAAACATCTTCCAGATCAGGATTTATTTTTATCTGCAATTCGTAATAATGAGATATAGAATTCATTATTGTAAAAACACTCCCATTTTTCTGAATTTTTCATATCTTGAAGATTTCAACTCAGCGCCTGAAAGATTTGATAATTCATTTAAGCTATCAAGTATAGTTTTTTTAAGATTAGCTGAAATTTCATCATAATCTTTATGAGCACCGCCTGTAGGTTCCAGAATTTTTCCGTCAATTATACCAAAATTCAATAAATCATCAGCAGTAATTTTTAGTGCTGCAGCAGCTTCATTTGATTTTGTTGCATCACGCCACAAAATTGAAGCACAACCTTCAGGTGAAATAACAGTATAATACGCGTGTTCCATCAAAAATACTTTATTCGCAACAGCAAGTCCCAAAGCACCTCCGGAACAGCCTTCACCTGTTATAACGGCAATAACCGGAACTTCCAATTTTGCCATATCACGCAAGTTAACAGCAATTGCCCCGCCTTGATTTGTTTCTTCTGCACTAATTCCGGGGTACGCACCAGGTGTGTCAATTAATGTGATAATTGGCAAACCGAATTTGTTTGCGTGTTTAAATAATCTCAGCGCCTTTCTGTAACCTTGCGGTTGAGGCATTCCAAAATTATACTCCAAGTTTTCTTTTGTTGATTTTCCCTTCATTGTTCCGATAATCATGACAGGCCTACCGTCAATTTTTGCAATACCTCCTATGACTGCACGATCATCCATACCTTCTCTGTCACCATGAAATTCAACGAAATCTTCACAAATTCTGTTAACATAATCCAAAAAGTTTGGTCTTTCCGAATGTCTTGCAATTTGTAATTTTTGAGCGGGCTTCAAATTAGAATAAAGTTCTTTTTTGTAGTCTTCAGCCTGTTGTTCAAAAGTTTCAATTTCTTTGTCTAAATCCATACCTGACTCCAAACTTATTTTTTTTAGTTCTTCAATTTTTTCTTGAATTTCCATTATGGGTTTTTCAAAATCTAATACTGCAGCCATTATACAGCCTCCTTAGAAGAATGAGCTTCCAAAATCTTTGCAAGAGTTGAGCGTAATTCTTTTCTTGGAGATACAATATCAACCTGACCGTATTTTAACAGATATTCAGCAGTTTGAAAGTCCGACGGAAGTTTTTGTCTTATTGTTTGTTCTATAACTCTACGTCCGGCAAAACCAATTCTTGCACCCTGTTCAGCAATAATAATATCACCTAACATACCAAAGCTTGCAGTAACGCCGCCAAATGTAGGCTCAGTTAACAAGTTGATATATAAAAGTTTTTCATCATCAAGCTTTGAAACCGCACACGCTGTTTTTGCCATTTGCATCAAGCTTAGTGCACTTTCTTGCATTCTTGCACCGCCTGATGAAGTTATAGCTAAAACAGGAAGTCTTTTTTCTATTGCGTATTCTATCAGGCGTGTAACTTTTTCTCCAACAACACTCCCCATAGAACCGCCCATAAAATCAAAATCCATAATAGCAGATGCAACTTTGTTCCCTTCAATTGTAGCAACTCCTGTTACTACAGCTTCATCAAGGTTAGTTTTCTTTTGAGCTTTCTCTAATCTTGATTTATAAGTTTCTGTATCTGCAAAATCCAACGGATCGGTTGGTTTTATATCAGTAAATAACTCCTCAAACGAATTTTCGTCAAAAAGTTGCTTAATGCGCTTTTTCGCACATATTCTGAAATGATAGTCACAAACAGGACATACCATGTCATTTTTTTCCAAATCTTCTTTTAACAACTGTGCATCACAGTGAACACACTTTACCCATAAATCGGGGTCCATATCAGTCTCAACTCTGCCTTCAAGTTCACGTCGCTGAATTTGAGCCTGTTTTCTTTTTTCAAACCAATCTTGAACTGTCATAATTTATATCCCTATTACAAAATTATTATAAACTAAAAAAAATTAATAGCAATTTTTTATATTTACGTGTATTAAATGAATATGAATGTAAATTTTCAACCATCATTTTTAGGATTAAAAACTTTTAAACATAATAATGTACGTTTGCTAGAACCTTATACTGCAATTTCAAGAGATTCTAAAAAACTAAATTTGGCTGCGCGGTTTGAGCCTGTAAATAATATGTTTGAAACAATAGTAACAGCTGATCATCGTAATTTTGACTGGATTGGATATTCTCAATACAGTATAAACAAAAATTATATGTATATTGAATCTATGCATACCGATTCTTTTGAACGTGATATTGGGATTGGCACTTGTCTCCATTTGAATAATATAATTGAGATGTTAAAAAATAATGTTGATTTAATTGAATTGTCAGCTTCAGCACCTGCTATTCCGTTTCACATTCGATTTGGTTTTAGGCCTTGTGATGTATGGACAGATAATATGGTGAGAAATCTTCGTCATTTAGCTTCTAATAAAGATTACAGATTTAAAAAATTTTCAGAAGATGCCAAATTTATTCTATCAAATCAATATAGTAACGATTTAAAAGCAAGATTAGCAAATCAGCTGATTGCAGATTATGTAAATGAATCATTAGCATGCAAAACTACAGATGAATTGAAACAACTTATGCGAAGTCCTACTAAAATGAGTTTAACTCGAAGTGATGTGTTTAAAAATAAAGATTTTTATAATAAATTATTAAAAAAATACAATATAGACTACAAAATAGAAGGTTAGCGCTTTTCTCTGAAAAATTTTCGCATATCTTCAGATATATGAACATTTTGCAAAGACATATGATACTTTCTTAAATTTGCAATAGCTTCTTGTTCTTCTAACAAATCTCTTTTTGGTATTTTTATAGAAGCTTTAACTTTTTCAAACTCTGTAGGCGATTTTTTATCTATAAATTTTGCGATTATTTCATCAATGTTACTGCCGCCTATTCCGTATTTTGAGGAAACTTCTGAGGTTGTAGCGCCTTGCGGTAATGTGTATAGCCAATTTATAGTTAAACTGTCACCTTTTGAAATTGAATTAACACCCTTTTGATGGGGGGTATACATAATATCAGCAGGATTATGACTGTGTCCCAGCCCTACAGCATGACCAATCTCATGTAATATTGTGTGGTATACTTCATCTTCGTCCATATAATCGGCGTGTACAAGTCCTTCAGTCAAGCCAATTGCAACTTCTGCTCCATACAATCTGTTTGAACCATCATATGTAAAATAACAATGTCCTAAAGCTTTTCTTTCTACTCTTTTCCAATCAACATTTACATTTGATTCCAAAAGGTTGTTTACAATTCTGAATGCAATTTTTCCTTTAGTTGCAGTTTGCCATTCATTCAAAGCGCGTTTAACCATAGCACGATATTTCATATCCTCGCCCTGCTTTGCATAAAACTTCATTGGCGCAATATAAACGTTTAGCGGCATAAAGGTCCAACGCATTATTTTGCCGTTCTTTAAAGATTCCGCAACATAAGTATACTTTTGCATATTTTTATTATATAATAAAATCAGGGAAATTTACAGACTTTAAGGAGAGAAATATATGAATATTATGCAAATGATGAAACAAGCTCAAAGCTTGCAACAAAAATTAAAAGATACTCAAGCAGAACTTGCTAAAACAGAAATTACAGGAGAATCAGCAGGCGGCGCAGTTGTGGTTACTTGTGACGGACAAGGTAAATTCAAATCAATCAAATTAAAGGCGGAAGCTATCAATTCCGAAAATCCTTCATCAGTTGATTCAGACACAATCGAAATGCTTGAAGATTTGATTACAACAGCTATTAACCAAGCAAGTGACAGAGCTTCAAAAGAGATGGAGTCTAAAATGAAAGCTGTTACAGGCGGCATCAATATTCCGGGATTAAATTTCTAATGATATACCCTAAATCTATAGCTTCGCTGATAGAACATTTTCAAAAATTTCCGTCAGTTGGTCCAAAATCCGCGCAGAGAATGGCATTTTATCTTTTGAGAATGCCTGTATCTGAGGTGGAAAAATTTGCTCAAAGTATGATTGATGCAAAACATAATACAAAAACTTGCGAAATTTGTTTCAACCTTTCCGCATCAAGCCCATGTGAAATATGTTCATCCTCACAACGAGACAAATCCACAATTTGCGTGGTTGCTGAAACAAAAGATTTAATAGCGGTTGAAAAGACGAATGAATATAAAGGGCTTTATCACGTTTTACAAGGGCTAATTTCGCCTATGGACGGTATTGGAGCAGACGATATCAGAATCAAAGAACTACTAAACAGGCTGACAAATGATGAAGTAAAAGAAATTATATTAGCTCTCAGCCCATCTGTTGAAGGCGAAGCTACAAGTTTATATTTAACAAAATTAATTAAACCTTTTGGGATAAAAATTTCAAGAATAGCGTTTGGTCTGCCTGTTGGTGCGGATTTGGAATATGCTGATGAAATAACAATAGCAAAAGCAATTGAAGGCAGAAGAGAATTATAGCTATTTTTTGTATGCAATATATGCAAATCCAAAACATATTAGCCCAAAAGCAATACCAAAGCACATTGTTACTTTATAAGAGTATAAAAATGCAGTTTCATAAGTATTTATATCGTCAAAAATATTTCTAAAGGTTTCAAATAATGTAATTGCAACAGCCACACCAAGTATATTCCCCATATTTCTCGAAAGAGCAAGAATTCCTGAAGCGATACCGAGTTCCGTTTTATCAACACAAGTCATAATTGCGTTATTGGAAGGTGATTGAAAAAGTCCGTTTCCAATTCCCATAATACCTGACGCTAATATAATTTGCCACATTTGAGCATTCTTGTCATAAATGGAAAATAAAGTTAATGCAATACAATAAACCAATGGTCCTGCAAGCGTCAAATATCTGCTGCCATATTTACCGGATAATCTGCCGCTGATTGGTGCTGCAACAGATAGAGTAACAGAATAAGGCAATATCAATAGACCTGCAATCAACGGATTATAACCTTGAATATCTTGTAAAAAGAAAGGCAGTAGGATACTATTTGTACACATTGCCATATATGATGTCATAACCGCAAGATTACCAAAACTAAAAGGTTGAATTTTAAACAAACCAAAATTAATAAGCGGATAATTTATCTTGTGATCCCGAAAATAAAATAAGCCGCCAAATATCAATGTAATTACGCCCAAAGTAATTATCTTTACAGATTTCCATCCCCATTCATGCCCTTCGGAAATTGCAAGAAGCAATGCAAACAAGCATATCGTAAAATATATAAAACCTTTATAATCAAACTTAAAATTCTTTAAATCCTGATTTTTTGAATGTGGAAGAAGTTTAAACGCAAAATAACATCCAAAAATTCCGATAATAAATGCAGGATAAAACATTGAATGCCAACCGAAATAATGTATTAAAACACCTCCGAGTGCCGGACCTGACAT
>CAMVQX010000090.1 GCA_947169755.1 uncultured bacterium | reverse complement strand
TCCGTTATATCATCTGAAACACCATCTGACACATCTTCCATATCCAATTCAGGTTTTTCAATGGAAGTATCAGTCATTGCACAGGAAGAAAGCATTTCAAAGTTTTCATATTCGATAAATTTTTCCCTTAAATCAGCACTTTTTGCTAACTGTTGCAGCAAAATACGTTTATCATAATCCGATATTGCATTATCTGCCATTGAAATTAGCGATACCTCATAATCTTCGGCTTCGTACATGTTTGTATCGCCATCAAAATTTTTCACGTATTTCACAAAATCCAAAGGAGAATTCAATTTCTCTTTTTCGATGAAATAATAATCTTTATTAGCATTATTTTTATTAATGAGTTTAGGCTCAAAAAATCCTAAGAATTTTACATAAGAATTATCTGAAGCCAGTTGGAAAACAACATAAATATCAGGAACAAGATTATATTCAAAATGAGATTTCGGGACAAAAATTGCCTGTTCGTCAAATACGACCCTCACATCGATATGAATATTCTTTAACATAACATCTGAAATATCAAACTCTTCAAGAATTTTCTTTACGGAGTGTATGTTTTGTACATTGCCGATTTCAACATTCTCAGACTTTAAATATTTCATAACGAGTTCTGCACCAAGTGTATTTACATAAACTCGATTCTTCACATCTTTGTTTGAATAAAAATTCGCAGCAACACTGGCATCATATTTTTCTTTATCATCAATATAAATTAAGGTTTCTTGTTCCATTTATTTTCCCCCTACAAACATATATGATTACATTTAATTGTAAATTATTCCAAAATATTTGTAAAGTTTTGTAACAATTCTTGAAAAAGAAACAATATTTAGTCAAAATAATTCTGTAAGTCGTTTTATATATTTAGTGTGTTATAAATGGAGGTCTCCCATGATTAGTGCAATAAATAATGTATCATTTGGAAATAATCAAGATTTGATTAACTCTCCTGGCCAATTTACGACAATGCCGGCCACTCCGGAGATGAAGCCTGATTCATTTGAGATGGAAGGTGAAAAGAAAAAATCTCATACAGGTTTGAAAGTTTTAATCGGGACAGCACTTGTTGCATTAGCTGCATTTATCGGATTGGGTGTTGCAGTTAAAAAAGGTAATCTTAAAGCTGTAGAAGTACCGACAGAAGGCTTTATGGCCAAGACGAAAGCTCAAGCACAAAACTTCGGTGTAAAAGTCGGTGAAGCTGCAGAAAAATGCTATGACAAAGTCGCAGGCTGGTTCGGCAAAGGCGAAAAGGCTGCATCAAGTTCTGAAAGTAAATAACCATAATGACAATATAGAAAAAGCTGTCATCAGACAGCTTTTTTATTGTAAAAATTCGGATAAAATAACATTACTTAAAAGTATCCCCTCATCAGTAAACTTAAATCCTTTTGGAGTTTTTGACAGATAATCGCTATATTTTTCCAAAATATAAGCATACTTTGAGCAGAAATCTATACCGAATTTTTTATTTATATTCTCTATATCAATACCTGCACCTTTTCGCAAACCCAAAAAAATTTCTTCTTCAAGTTGCTCTTGCATTGATAATTTATGGGAAGTTCTTTTATTATCGTTTATATATTTTTCTAGGTCTGTTGAATTGAAATATCTTTCACCATTCACATATCCATGCGCACCGCAGCCAAACCCATAATATGAATTGTTATCCCAATAATTTAAATTATGGCGGGAATTAAATCCTTTTTTTGAAAAATTACTTATTTCATAGTGTTCAAATCCGTTCTTTTTAAGCACTTCTATTGCTTTAAGATACATATCAGCCTGCGCATCTTCATCCGGCAGATTTTCAGGCGGATACTTTGCGAAATAGCAATTTTCATCTATCTTAAGCCCGTATAAAGAAATATGCTGAACATCAAGGTCTAAAGCCCGATACAAATCATCCTCAAACATCTTTATAGTTTGATTAGGCAAACCGTAAATAAAATCTAAACTTATATTCTTGAAATCAACAAGTTTTGCGTTTTTTATGGAATTTTCAACATCTTTTGCACTATGACGCCTGCCAATATACTTTAAAATTCCATCATCAAAAGTCTGACAGCCAAAACTCAAACGATTTATTCCAACTGATTTTAAATTCTGTAAATAATCTAAAGTTATACTTTCCGGATTTAATTCTGCAGTTATTTCAGTATCTGCATCAGTTTTAAATAAATCTGTTAATTGTTTAAATTCTTCAAAGGCTAAGTTTGACGGAGTTCCTCCGCCAAAATATAACGTATTTAAAAGTTCATTTTTATAAAAGTTTTTAATTTCACTTATCAACGCATTTAGGTACTGATTTTTCAGCTCAAGTTTTGTATAAGATACAAACGAACAATATTTACACCTTGACTTACAAAACGGTATGTGAATATATGCATTATTAATCATACAAATATTGTATAACAAAACATTGCCCAACGTGCAATAATATGATAGAATTGATATGAGGAGAGAATATGACTTTATTAAAAATTTTTACGGATATTCCTATTTTAATAGTAATAATCACATTTACTTTTTCATTGATTTATTGCGTTAAAAATTACATTTTTGTAAATCAGAATCTAAAAATATTTTACAATTTTATTTGTAATTTTAAGAAAACAGATTTAAGTTTCAGGTTCAAAGAGCTTGACGAGTGGTTGTCTATGAACCCGTACGTTTCCGCATCATGGCTGGAATTCAAAAACACTCTGGTATTTTCTGAATCAGTTGCCCTAAAAGGTAAAAATAACAACCTGACTTACAAAGAAGTTTCAACAACAGTCCAAAATATTCAAACAACAGTTGATCCTTTGTACTTTTTCAATGAAGAAACTCTTGTTACATCAAAATATAACCACAAATTTATTCAAACAATACCAACTATTTTGACAGGTTTCGGACCTTTGTTTACATTTATGAACATTGCAATTGCATTCGGCAGAATTGACTTTTCATCTCAGGAAAAAACTTTGTCATCAGTAACCGGCTTGATGTCATCAATGCAGACAGCGGCTCTGGTATCAGTCATCGCGGTAGGTTCGTCATTAATCTTCCTTTTGTTTGAAAGAATTGCCTATCAAATACTTTGCAAATCTCCTGCGGCAAAATGCGAAGATGTAATGAGCAAACTTTTTGACAATATTACATCTGAAAAATTCCTGCTTGAATTATTAAAAGAAACAAAAATACAAAATAATTCAGTATCTAATTTGATTACATCAATGCCTGAGCATTTTAAAATTTCTTTAGAATCAGGTATTGCGAGCAATTTGGTTCCGTATCTTGAAAACGTAATTTTCGGATTGAATCAAATGAACAAGAATATGAAAGAAATTGCAAAAAGAAATAAAGTTGATGATGTTGATGATTTGTTTTGAGGATAGCAATGGGAATAAAATATAAAAACAAGCCTGTTGAAGAAAGCGATAATAACATATTTTGGACAACAATGTCTGACCTTTTACTCGGTTTGGCAATTATTTTCATGACTCTTTTTGTGCTTGCAATGAGCGGATTTACCCAGCAAAACTTAACTCAAAAACAACGTCAGATGGAAATGAGTAAAGAACTCATAGAAAAATTAAAAGAAGCAAATATTAATGCTGAAGTTGATTCTATGACAGGTGATATAAAAATTTCAGATTTGGAATTATTTGAAGTCGGAAGTTATAATTTATCAGCCAAAGGCCGAGATTATTTAAACAGATTTACACCTATTTACATAGACACTGTATTTTCAAAAAAAGAAATTATTGATGAGATAGAAAACGTAGTAGTTCAAGGACACACTGACAGCCAATTCTTTGCAGGAATAAAGAATAAAGATGAACAATATATGCGCAATATGACTCTAAGTCTTCAAAGAGCCAATGCCATTGCTGATTATATGTTCAAAACTAATTATAATAAACAATACAGCGATAAATTTAAAAAAATACTTATTGTTGAAGGAAAAAGTTTTTCAGAACCAATTTTAGTCAATGGTAAAGAAGACTTTAACAAAAGCAGAAGAGTTGAAATGCGTTTAAAAATCAAAAAACTCAATTTATCTGATGTCATATTTATGGGAGTAGGCAGATGATAAATGAAGATTTAATTTTAGAAACCATTGATATGATTCGCCTTTACAATCTTGACATAAGGACAGTTACTTTATCGCTGAGCTTACGAGATTGTATTGACAGAGATGTCAATGTGGTATGCGACAAAATATATAAAAAAATCACAAAATATGCAAAAAATTTAGTTGAATACGCAAATGAATTTGAAAATGATTATTCAATACCTATTGTTAATAAACGTATTGCAGTTACACCGATTTCACTAATTGGTGAAGCTTGCGAAAATCCGGATTATGTAAAAATTGCCAAAACTCTTGATCAAGCTGCAAAAGATGTCGGCGTAAATTTTATCGGAGGGTTTTCCGCACTGGTTGAAAAAGGCTTTACAAAAGGGGATGAGCTTTTAATTGAAAGTATCCCCGAAGCACTCAGACAAACCGAAAGGGTATGTTCATCCGTGAATGTTGCAACATCTAAATCCGGTATCAATATGGATGCTGTCCTAAAAATGGCTGAAACAGTAAAAAAAGCCGCAGAATTAACAAAAGAACAAGATGGTATAGGTGCCGCAAAACTTGTGGTATTTTGTAATTCTCCGGGCGATAATCCTTTTATGGCTGGAGCTTTTTGCGGAATTGGCGAACCTGAATGCGCACTCAATGTAGGTGTATCAGGGCCGGGCGTTGTCAGAGCCGCAATAGAAAATTTAGATAAAAATGCGGATTTAAGTACGCTTGCAAACAAAATAAAAAAAATTGCGTACAAAATAACCACTACAGGAGAACTTGTAGGCCGCAAACTAGCAAAAAAACTTGATATTCCGTTTGGAGTAGTAGACTTATCACTTGCTCCAACACCTACACTAGGGGACAGCGTTGCCGGTATTTTTCAGGCAATGGGTTTGGAGGATGCCGGTGCACACGGGACAACCGCAGCACTTGCTATGTTGAATGATGCAGTTAAAAAAGGCGGCATTATGGCAAGTTCACATGTTGGAGGATTGTCAGGTGCATTCATTCCGGTATCTGAAGATGCGGGGATGATTGAAGCCGCAGCAAAAGGTCATTTAACATTTGATAAACTTGAAGCAATGACATCTGTTTGTTCTGTAGGGCTTGATATGATTGCAATTCCCGGTGATACACCAAGCGACACAATTGCGGGAATTATTGCGGATGAAATGGCAATCGGTATGATAAATAAAAAAACAACAGCAGTCAGAGTCATTCCGGTTGCAGGCAAAAATGTAGGAGACAAAGTCTTTTACGGAGGATTGTTGGGCGAAGCTCCGATAATAAGTATCAATAATCTTTCATCAACAGGGTTTGTAAAACGCGGTGGGCGTATACCCGCGCCAATTCACAGTTTAAATAATTAAAGCGGAGATTTTATGGCAGAATCTATAAAAGTATTTGAAAACAGCTTAAGAGATTATTTAATTGATGTTCATTCGGACTCTTACAATACGGCGGGCAAAATCAGGCATAGATATAACAATTTGAAAGTTTATATGGAGCCGAATAAAATTCCCATACCACATTTTGGGGTTTCTGTTAATATTTCATCAGCCTGCTATACTTTGGAACCTTTAGCTAAAATTGCAGGCAGTATGGGGCAAGATGAAAAATTTGTACTAATGTGGGCAATGCGTCCTAATATATATGGAGAACTAAAAAGACAGTGGGCTTACATTACAAAATCAGCAGAAATTTTGAAGGATGAAGCCGCAAATGAAGAAAGACACATCCCAAAAGACGAAATATCCGAAGCTGCAGATTCGGTTACAGGTTTTGGAGTAAAAAAAAGACAAGAAAATTATGAGGATAAGAAATAATTATGTCAAAAACATTGAAAGAATTATCAGATGAATTAAAAGCGTACCTTATAGAAATACAATCAGATGCTCACAACAAGGGAAATTTCAGACCGGAGAGATATAATAATTTAAAATTATCAATGAATATTGCATCAAACAGAAACGCACACGTAATTATCACTCTTGCTATGTCATCAGCAGAATATGATTTAAAAACCGGAGAAAAAATAAACGGAGGTTTAGGTCCTGACGAAAGACTTGTTTTGAGATGGTTGGGCAAACAAAACAGTCTCCCTAATCTTATGGAATGTTGGAAAAACGTTGAGAAAAACCGCGGAAGAATTGACGATAAATTTAAGGTATAAAAA
>CAMVQX010000089.1 GCA_947169755.1 uncultured bacterium | reverse complement strand
AATCCCCAATCCCCAATCCCCAATCCCCAATCCCCAATCCCCAATTTCTAAATTTTTTTTGTAAATATATTTGAAAACAAAAAAATTAAAAATAAAAAATAATTATCTAAAAATTATTTAAAATGGTGCGAATATCAGTATTAGGCGACGCACTTAAAACGATCTTAAATGCCGAAAGAGCCGGAAAAAGACAAGTTTTAATAAGACCTTCTTCCAAAATAGTTTTAAGATTCCTTAGATTAATGCAAAAAAGGAATTACATCGGTGATTTTGAAGTAGTAGATGATAGAAGAGGCGGAAAAGTTGTGATTGAATTATTAGGAAGAATAAATAAATGTGGAGTCATTTCACCAAGATTTGATATAGGTGTTGATGGATATGAAAAAGCTGTGTCTAACTTGTTACCTTCAAGACAATTTGGATATATAGTGCTCACTACTAATATTGGAATTATTGATCAAGATAGAGCTAGAAGAAAACACGTAGGAGGAAAATTATTGGGATTCTTTTATTAGATAATTGATATATAATAATTAAAAATAAAAATAATCATAAAACTTTTATAATAAATTTAAATTTTATAATTCACTTTTATTTTTTTCTTTTCAATGGGGATTGGGGATTGGGGATTGGGGATTGGGGATTGAAGCAAAAGCGTTAAGAAAGCTTCGCCATCCAAATCGTAAAAAACGTTTAGAAGAATATGTTGAATAATTAAAAAGCTCCGAATATTCGGAGCTTTTATTTTGCCTATATTTTTATTGAATAACCTAGCTCATCTAAAATAATCATGAGTTCTGTGCAATTTATCGTTCTTTTTTTCAATTTATAATTTAAAATTTAATAAATATTTGAAAAATATTAAGGAAAAATATGAGTAGAGAAATATTTTATGGAGCGAGTGAATAATACAAAATTACATAATTTCTATGTTTCATATATAATTAACTTATGGCAACACGTGATAATGTTAGAAATTTTTGTATAATTGCTCATATTGACCATGGAAAATCTACCCTTGCAGACAGATTACTTGAAAAAACAGGAACTGTTTCTCAACGTGATATGCAAGAGCAGCTTTTAGATTCTATGGATATTGAGCGTGAGCGTGGAATTACAATTAAATTAAACGCTGCACGTATGAATTATAAAGCGCATGACGGCAAAGAGTACGAATTGAATTTAATTGATACTCCGGGTCATGTGGATTTTTCATATGAGGTTTCACGTTCATTGGCTGCCTGTGAGGGGGCTCTTTTGATTGTGGATGCTACTCAAGGCGTAGAAGCTCAAACATTGGCTAATGTTTATCTTGCAATAGAACAGAATTTGGAAATAATTCCTGTTATAAATAAAATAGATTTGCCTTCTGCAGATGTAGAAGGAGTAAAAAAAGAGATTGAAGAAATTTTGGGATTAGATACTTCAATGGCAATTCCTGTCAGTGCAAAAACAGGTGTCGGTATAGAAGAAGTTTTAGAAGCTATAGTTGATTATATTCCCGCTCCTGATGATAATTCGGATAAACCGCTAAGAGCTTTGATTTTTGATAGTATTTATGATCAATACCTTGGTACCGTTTGTTATTTCAAGGTTGTAGACGGTTCTATAAATGTTGGTGACAAAGTTAAATTTATGGCGACAGGTAAGGTTTGTGAAGTAGTTGAACTTGGGTACCAAAATCCGCAAAGAGTTCCGGTGAAAAAACTTACTTGCGGTGATGTTGGGTATTTTGCGGGTTCTATTAAAGAATTGACAAGGTTTGTCGGTGATACATTAACAAACATCGAAAATCCTGCAACCGAACCGTTGGCGGGTTATAAAGAGGCTTTGCCGATGGTATTTTCAGGGTTATATCCTGTTGATAATGAAGATTATGCCGACTTAAAAGAAGCATTAGAAAAATTAAAACTCAATGATAGTTCTATTACGTTTGAACCTGAAACATCAAATGCGTTGGGTTTTGGTTTTAGATGCGGTTTTTTGGGTATGCTCCATATGGAAATTATTCAGGAAAGATTGGAAAGAGAATATGATTTATCTCTTATAACTACTGCTCCGTCTGTAGTTTATAAGGTTCATAAGACAAATGGTGAAGTTGTTGATATTGATAACCCTTCTAATCTTCCGGATGCGCAATATAGAGATTTTATTGAAGAACCTTATGTTAAAGTACAAATTCTCGCGCCAAATGATTATGTTGGAACTTTGATGGATTTGGCGCAATCTAAACGCGGGATATTTATTAATATGACATATTTAGATAAAGTCAGAGTTGATTTAACTTATGAAATCCCGCTAAGTGAAGTTATTACCGATTTTTATGATCAATTAAAATCTCGTACTAAAGGTTATGCAAGTATGGATTATGAATTTTGCGGCTATAAGCGTTCAAACCTTGTAAAATTGGACGTTATGCTTTCAGGTGAAGTAGTCGATGCTTTATCAGTTATATGCCATACGGATAGTGCTTATCATATTGGGCAAAAACTTACTGTCAAGTTGAAAGAAATTATACCGAAACAGCTTTTTGAAGTTCCTATTCAAGCAGCGGTTGGCGGTAGAATTATTGCTCGTACAAATATTAAAGCTATGCGCAAAAATGTACTTGCAAAATGTTATGGCGGCGATATTACGCGTAAAAGAAAACTTCTTGAAAAGCAAAAACGTGGTAAAAAACGTATGAAATCTGTCGGTAGTGTTGAAATTCCGCAGGAAGCCTTTATGGCAATATTAAGTTTGGAAGAAGAATAAATTCATATAACTGTTGGGTTTACTTTTGTATAAATAACATTATTATATTTATATGAAAAAATTATTGTTGTTTTTATCAATTTGTTTTATTGGTTTTAATCTTTCTGCACTGGCGGATCAGTATGATATTAATACGGATTTGTGGAGTGATTATAATGCTGATGAAATCATTAATAACGGAAAAGAAGCAACAAATGTAACGGATGAAGAATTTGAAAAGGCTTTGAAACAAATAGATTCAAAAGTAAACAGGTGGAAAAACTGGGCAGAGCGCAGGAAGCTGCCTAAAGGGGAAGAATTTAGTCAAAGTAATGAAACCGAATTATTAAATAATGAGCATGGAGAAGATAGTTCTTTACCTGTAATGTCTTTACCGGTTGAATTAAAAATAGGGGAAGGTATTGTTCCTGTCGGTCATTATCAGGTTAAAGGCGAAATAGTTGACGGTCAACCTGTTTTAAATTTGTATCAAGCCCATTATTTAATGGCAAAAGTTCCTGCTGTTGAAACAAAAGAAGATTTTGATAAAGAAGAAATTCTTTTTGCAGATTGGGTAAGCGAAGGCGAAAACCGTATAAAAATAATATACGGTTCTCTGGATTTTAATGCATATGCTTATGTTGATTTAGCAAATTAATTAATTATTATATATTCATCGCTTTTAAAATATCATTTAATTCTGAGGATGTCTTTTTAACATCAGCATTAGAATATTTTATAGCATTATCAGGATCTTTTAACCCGTTACCGGTTAAGATACATACGATTTTTGAACCTTCTTTTACTTGGTCTTTTACTTTGATAAGCCCTGCTACAGAAGCTGCGGATGCAGGTTCTGCCAAAACACCTTCTGATGAGGCGAGTAGTTTATAAGCTTTTACAATTTCATCATCTGTTACAAAATTAATCATTCCGTTACTTTCATCACGTGCGGCAACAGCTTTATCCCAGCTTGCCGGATTCCCTATTCTTATTGCGGTTGCAAGAGTTTCCGGATTTAGAATTCTTTCACCTTTAACAATTGCAGCGGCTCCTTCTGCTTCAAATCCCATCATTTTAGGGAGTGCAGGGATTTTACCAAGTTTATGCCATTCGGTATATCCTTTCCAGTATGCTGTGATATTTCCGGCATTTCCTACCGGTATAAAATGATAATCAGGCGCACCGCCAAGAGCTTCACATATTTCAAATGCTCCTGTTTTTTGTCCTTCAATCCTATATGGGTTTACGGAATTTACAAGTGTTATCGGATATTTTTCGGAAATTTCCCGAACTACTTCTAATGCTCTGTCAAAATTCCCTTGAATGGCAATAATTTCAGCGCCGTACATCATTGCTTGTGAAAGTTTGCCAAGAGCGATGTATCCGTCAGGGATTAGGACAAATGTTTTTAATCCTGCTTTTGCACCGTATGCAGCGGCTGATGCTGAAGTATTTCCGGTAGATGCACAAATTATTGCTCCTGAGCCGGATTCTTTTGCCTTAGTAACAGCCATTGTCATTCCGCGGTCTTTAAAACTGCCTGTTGGATTGCATCCTTCAAACTTTAAATATATTTCCGCATTTATACCAATTTTTTTTGCTAAATTGTCAGCTTTGATTAATGGAGTATTCCCTTCATTCAATGTAACAATAGGAGTGTTTTCATCTACAGGAAGAAATTCTTTATATTTGTTTATTAATCCTTTATAGTACATACTTACCTCTTTTCTCTTTTTTATTTATTTTACTACAAAAAATCTTTCAGGTTTATCTCACTGTTTCATTAAAATTTTCCACTTAACATTTCTTCATGAATACTTAAAAATTATTTGTCTAAACATGATAAATGTAATAGAATAAAATTAAATTGGGAAATGTTTTAAGGGATAGGTAAAGAATGATAAAAGATGCATTGAAAGAGAGAACTTTAACTCCGCAAGAAGTTAGAACTATTTTAAGAACAGATAATAAAGAAATTGTTGAACTCTGCAAGCAAGCAGATATTCGTCCCAGAAAAAATGAAAAGGGGCATACATATTTTTCATATGATGAAGTAAAGAATTTGCGCAAGATTCAAGCTCAAAAAAATGAAGGTCATATGTCTAATCCTATTACTTCAAAGGCACCGCTTGCTGTAACCGGTTCTTCTGTCAGAGAAAATAGTGCTGCAATCAAGAATATTTTGACTTCGCTTCAGGATTTAGAGTCAAAGCTTAGTGACAAAATAGCTAAAGTTATTGACGAGAAGCTTGAAGGAATGGATGATGTTGTTGTAGAACTTATTCGTTGCAAGACGGATAATGAAACTTTGAAACAAAAAATAGTCGACTTGAACAAAGAAGTATACCAATTAAAAAATGAACTCAATAGCTATAGACCGGTAGCTCTTGGTTTCTATAAGAAAAAAGAAGTGTATATTTGGGAATAGGGGTAAATTATTTTACCTGTAACTTGCGCAAGTTCTATAGTGTTGCGTTTTTATAACAGTATGTAGGGCGGGATACCTATCCCGCCAAAATTTTAAGAGGGATTAAACATGGCAACTAAAGAAGCAGAAACAGTTAATATATCTGAAGAGAGAAATAAAGCATTAAAACTTGCAATAGAAAAGATAGAAAAAGATTTTGGTAAAGGATCAATAATGAAGCTTGGGGATAAGCCGACTGTCAGTGTTGATGCTATTCCGACGGGTGCCTTATCATTGGATGTTGCTTTGGGTATTGGCGGGGTTCCAAGAGGTCGTATTATTGAGGTATACGGACCTGAATCTTCAGGTAAAACCACTCTGGCTCAGCATATAGTTGCAGAATGTCAAAAAAAAGGCGGTATTGCTGCTTATGTTGATGCTGAGCATGCGCTTGATCCTGAATATGCCCGTAATTTGGGTGTGGATGTAGACAATTTGCTTATTTCTCAACCGGATACCGGTGAACAAGCACTTGATATAACAGAAGAACTTGTTCGTTCCGGAGCTGTAGATATTGTTGTCGTGGATTCTGTTGCTGCGCTTGTTCCTAAAGCCGAAATAGAAGGCTCTATGGAAGATCAACAAATGGGTTTACAAGCTCGCTTGATGTCAAAAGCCTTAAGAAAATTGACAGGTATTATTGGTAAAACAAGTACAACTGTAATATTTATAAATCAGTTGCGCATGAAAATAGGTGTTATGTACGGAAATCCCGAAACAACAACAGGAGGTAATGCTTTAAAATATTATTCTTCTGTTCGTATGGAAATAAGAAAAACAGAAACCTTAAAAGGTGATGATGGTGAAATAGGTATCCATGCTAGAGTAAGAGTTTTGAAAAATAAAGTTGCTCCTCCTTTTAGAACTGCAGAATTTGATATTATTTTTGGCAAGGGTATTTCTAAGGTTGGGAATATTTTGGATGTTGCTGTTAACCTGAATATTATTAATAAAGCAGGTGCGTGGTTTAGCTATAATGATGAAAAACTGGGTCAAGGCAGGGAAAAAGCAAAAGAATTTCTTGAGCAAAATCCTGATGTTTTAACCGAAGTTGAGTCGCTGGTAAGGGAAAAATTGGCTCAACAATAGCATTTGTTAAGAAATA
>CAMVQX010000088.1 GCA_947169755.1 uncultured bacterium | reverse complement strand
GTTCTTTGAGCTATGACCGAGCTATCACCAATTTGCAAAGTGCTTTTTAAATTTACATTATCCAAATTTTCATCAAACGGATAATGATAAATTGTTTGTCCATGACTTGAAATCAAGTCAGGTTTTCCATACTCTTTTATCAGAATTTGGCATGCATCTGCAAAGCAGTGAGCAATTGCAAAATTCATCTGGCAAATATCTTTTACGGAAGCCTCACCTCTAAAAATTTGAAATATTTTTGCTTTTATATGTGACGGATATTTATAATTTATTCCCTTAACCAATTTAACTGACATATCAGGGTAGACGTCGCACATTGCGGCATCTATACTGTCGCAAGATGTACCCGACATTAAACCTATAACACGTTTTATTTCCAATTCTTCCATACAAACAATAATAAAGGAAAGCCTCACTCTTTTCAAGCTTTCCAAACTATCAAAAATTATTTTTATTACTCCCCCAAAATATCCCTAATCGCACTTCGTAAAGTTTTGCCATCACTCCTTTCTCAAATCTCCTCTACAACAAACAATGTAAAACTAAGTAAAATATTTGACAAGTAAAGAATTACAAAAAAAAATTTACAATTGACCATGCCCCTAATAAAATCAAATAAAATTTTATGTTCTAAAATCTTAATGAAGAAATTTTAATGAAATTACGTAAATTTCGGCAAAATTTTTGTTGACAAAATCTATTTATGATAAAAATTTGATATAATTATTTAAACAAATAAAACTTATTAAATTTTAGGAAAAATTATGAAAGAATTCTATAAAACTCAAAAAGTTACATATAATTTAATGACTTTTACAGGATTTAAAGCTTTGCTTATATTTGCCGGACTAATAGACGGTCCAAAAAGTTTTAAAGAGATGAAAGATATTATAGAAAATCATCCATATCTGCATGAAAAGGTTTCGACAGACACAATCCGAGTATATATGAATTCACTAAAACACATTGGCTGTGAAATAAAAAGGATAAAAGGAGAAGATAAAATCTCAAGATACATAATCACATCCCATCCTTTTGAACTTAAAATATCCGAAGAACAAAAATTAAGCCTCTTAAAGGTTTATAAGATTCTTGTAAAGACTATGGATATTCAAGATGTTTTATATCTTGATAACTTTTTCAAAAAAATTGGGAAATATATTAAAAATGATGAATTTATATCTGAATTAAAAAAATATTCGCCTCTTAAAAATATTGACGAAAAAATTGTGACAGATTTACTTGATTGCTGCGAGAAGAAATATCAATTAGTTATAAGATACAATTCACCTAACTCCGGAGAAAAAAATATTAAAATATTACCTGATAAAATTGACATACAAAACGGGAAAATATATCTTTGCGGAATTGGTTTTGAATACAATCAATACTGTATATTTCCAATAAGCAGAATCAAAGAAATATGCGAAATAAAAATTGAATCTTCAAATACTTTAGAATTACCGCAATTAAAAATTATATATGAAATAAATTCATCCAAACCGGAATTAGAGAGTAACGAAAAACTTATAAGTTCTGAAAACGGTAAATCTAAAATTGAAATAACTACATCTAATAAATTTCAAATAAAACAAAAATTGCTGTCATTAGGTGCAGATTGCAAAATTCTTGAACCCGCAGATTTTAGAGATGAATTCATTGCTCTTTTAAATGATATGAAAGCGGGGTATTACAATGACTAAAAAATTAAACGAAAAATATAACGACTCCTGCATAAAATTATTTGAATTTTTAAAAATGATGTACGACGATGAAGCTGAATTCAAAGATGTAATTAATCTGTTAGCAAATGGAAAGTATGACGGCAAATCTAACACTCATGTTACTTTGAATAAATATCTTAACGCCCTTAAAATATTCGGATTAAAGGTTAAGAAAATAAAAAATAAATATAAACTGCAAAATGCACTATATAAAATGCAATTTTCGCTTGAAGATATAAAAACTATTTTGCGTATAGAATCTGCCAAAAACCTTTTTCCTAAAGGGAAAAACAAACAAAACATCGATAACTTTATAAAACAAATTGAAATGAGATTTGATGAATCATCACAAAACATCAAACAAGCTATAGAAAATAATAATTTTAGTTCTGAATTTTATAATTCGGAACTAATTGAACAAATAAAAAAATGTGAAGAATACTGTCAGCAGCAGCAAAAACTCGAAATAATATACAGCGATAGTGATAACACAGAAATAAATCTTTTATGTTCTCCAAAAGAAATTATTTATATGAAAAGGAAAATATACCTTAGAGTAATCGGCAACAACGGAAGCAGGATTTACGATATACCAATAGACAACATTAAAAATGTAAAAAGTTTACCTACAGCATCATCCTCACAGGCTATACCCACAACAGTTGTTTACAGAATAAAAAACAGATTGACTAAAAATTACAAAATCAGAGATTGGGAATATGTTGACAGAGTTGAACAGGATGGCAGCCAAATCATAATTAACAAAAATGAGGATTTAAATCTTCTTATAAAAAGAATTATGCGATACGGCACTGAAGCTGAAATTATTTCTCCGAAATTTGTCAAAGAAGAAATGATAGAGCTTATTAACAAAACTTTATCAAACTATCAATAAAAATAATTAGCATGCTAAACTTATATTATGGAACAGGTAGTACCTTTACACCTTCACACAGAGTATTCTCTGCTTGACGGTGCAATAAGAATAAAAGATTTAGTAGAATTTGCTAAGGAAAATGACATGCCTGCCGTTGCAATTACTGACCACGGGGTAATGTACGGTGATATGGAACTTTATACAACCGCAAAAGAAGCAGGCATAAAACCAATATTAGGGAGTGAATTTTACTTTCATAACGGGGATATAACGGAGCACGACAAGAATAATAACCCCTGTTACCACCTTATTCTTTTAGCTAAAAATAAAGAAGGCTACCAAAATCTTATAAAATTAACATCTGTCGCCTGGTGCAAAGGAAAATATGTAAAACCTCGTATAAATTGGGAACTTTTAAAAGAGCATCACGAAGGACTTATTTGTTTATCCGCTTGCTTAGCGGGTGAAGTCTTACAAAATTTCTTAGAAGGACATGAAAAAGGTGCATACGAAGTTGCTCAAAGATTTAAGGATTTATTTGGAGAAGATTATTATATAGAGCTTCAGGATCATGGTATTGATGAGCAAAAACGTACAAATCCGCAACTGATAAAATTAGCAAAAGATTTAGATATAAAAATGGTCATTACAAATGACTCTCATTATTTGAGAAAAGAAGACGCCGATATGCACGACACATTATTGTGTATGCAGACTAACAGCGACAAAGATGACCCTGATAGATTTCATTTTCCAAATAACGAATTTTATGTAAAAACAACAGAGCAGCTGCGTGATGCTTTTAGGTGGCTTGATGCTGAGACTTTTGAACAATGTATAAAAAATACCAGAGATATCGCAGAACAATGTCACCTTACAATTGAACTTGGAAAAAGTCCGCTTCCTGATTATCAAGTTCCGCCAAATCATACAATTGAGTCTTACCTTGAATCACTGGTTTATGACGGATTAAAAAAACGTTACGGGGAAATCACTCCCGCATTAAAAGAACGTGCCGACTATGAACTGGGCGTTATTGAGCAAATGGGTTTTGCTGCCTATTTTCTTATTACATGGGATTTTATACATTATGCAAAAACTCACGGAATACCTGTCGGTCCCGGAAGAGGCTCAGCAGCAGGCTCAGTCGTAGCTTATGCACTTGAGATAACAGACTTAGACCCGATAAAACATAAATTATTGTTTGAAAGATTCTTAAACCCCGAACGTTTTACAATGCCAGATATTGATATAGATTTTTGTATCGAACGACGCGGCGAAGTTATCGATTATGTATCTAAAAAATACGGTGAAGATAAAGTTTGCCAAATCATCACATTTGGAACTTATGCTGCAAAAGCTGCCTTCAAAGGTGTCGCTAGAATATTGAAAGTACCTTTTGCCGAAAGCAACAGACTTGCCGGATTGATTGATCCTGCAATTGATTTGGCAATGAGTATAAATGACAAGGCCAAGACTTTGGGCAAAGCAATGGAGTATGAAGGGTCTGAATTAAGAGCACTTTACGATAAAGATGAACAAATCTTAGTTGATCCTATTGAGGGCAAAACTGTAGGATTAAAAAAAATTATTGACCTTGCAATCGGTATTGAAGGTATAAAAAATAATACAGGCACACACGCTGCAGGTGTAATTATTGCACCAAAGCCGTTAGATGAAATATTGCCTGTTCAACCGTCAAAGGACGGTATTATACAAACCGGTTATCCGCCTCACGATGTTACTGAGGTTTTAAGTCTGTTAAAAATGGACTTTTTGGGTTTGAGAAACCTTACAACAATATACAAAACTGTTGATATGATAAAAAAACGTCAGGGTGTTGAAGTTGATATAAATAACATTCCTCTTGATGACAAACCGACATACGAAATGCTTATGGCAGGTGATACTGATGGCGTGTTCCAGCTTGAATCTCAGGGGATGAAAAACCTTGTCAAAAAGTTAAAACCTGACGTATTTGAAGATTTAGGCGCTTTAGTTGCATTATTCCGTCCCGGCCCGCTGGATTCCGGCATGGTTGATGATTTTGTTGAAAGAAAACATGGGCGGCAAGCTATCACATATGCACACCCTCTGCTTGAACCTGTATTAAAAGATACATACGGAACAATTGTGTATCAAGAGCAAATTATGCAGGTATTCCAAGTATTGGCAGATTATACGCTCGGACAAGCTGATATGGTTCGCCGTATGATGGGTAAGAAAAAAGTCGATGAAATGGAGAAACAAAAAGGTAAATTCATCGAACGTTCAGCGCAGCACGGAATGTCCTCAAAAGATGCCGAAGCTCTGTTTAACCAGATACTTGCATTTGCATCATACTGTTTTAACAGATCTCACTCTGCGGCTTATGCTTTTGTTGCTTATCAAACTGCTTATTTAAAATGTCATTTCCCTGTTGAATATTTATCAGCGCTATTATCAAGCGTAGCAAGTGAAGCTGATAAGACACAATTATACATCGAAGAAGCCTTAAAAAAAGGTATAAAAGTACTTCCGCCTGATATAAACCATTCAATGTCGTCATTTACTCCTGACGGAGATAATATCAGATTCGGGCTCGCTTCAATTAAACAGGTAGGAGAAGGTGTCATTGAAGAAATTATTAAAGAGAGAGAAGAAAACGGTCCATATACATCAATATATGATTATATAAAACGTTTGGATATAAAATGTTCTAATAAAAAGACGTTAGAAGGTTTGATAAAATCCGGCGCATTTTCATCAATTGAAAAGAGCCGAAAACAGTTGATGGACAATATTGAGTATATTATAGCTACAGCATCAAAAGAAGCTAAGGCTAAAGAATCAGGTCAGGGTAATTTATTTGATATGCTCGGTGATACATCAGCCATTCAAGATGCAAAATTTCAGCTTTCAGGCAGCGATGAAGAATATCCTGCAAGAACTATACAGAATTTTGAAAAAGAATTTTTGGGATTTTATATCACAAGCCATCCGCTATCCACTATAAGAGATAAGTTGCCGTTTTTAATGACGCATAAGATTACGGAGCTTGAGACATTACCTAATGACAAATTAGTAACGATATGCGGCCTTGTAACAGCAACAAAGCAGATACCGACCAAAAAAGATCCGTCAAAATTCATTCGTTTTGTAACTATTGAGGATTTGTCGGGCAAAATTGATGTAATTGCGTTCAATAACAAGATAGCCGAATACGGAAACTATTTACAGAATGAACAGCGGGTAATTGTATCCGGTAAAGTTAGTAAACGTGAAGGTGAAGAGCACCCGTCATTGATTGTTGAAACAGTAAAAACAGTAGATAATTCAAATATTTTCACAATAAAATTAACTCAAGACTTAAAATTTGAAGAGTTAATGCTATTGAAAAATATTCTTTGCGAACACACAGGTTCGGACCCGGTAACATTCAAATTAAAAGATTATGATGATGAAATAAAGGTTTTAACCTCATCACTGTTTTGGGTAGAAAGTTCAAATGAATTAGTCAATAAATTGAATAAACAATTTGGAGATAGAATAGAAATAGAGATACGTTCATTAGATACGATAGAAAAACCGCAAGAAGAAGTTTTGGCATAAGATAAAAAAACGCTTGCAAAAAAAAAATCTTCATGTATAATAAGAACTGTACCCGATGCGGGGGTAATTCAGTGGTAGAATGCCTCCTTGCCAAGGAGGATGTCGCGAGTTCGAGCCTCGTCTCCCGCTAATTAGAGAGGATAGGATTTTTTCTATCCTCTCTAATTGTGTGAAGATAGTGGCGAAAAGCGTGGTTTTCGAGTTCGGCGGATTTGCGGACGGATGACGTGAGTAAAACGAACAAATCCGGATAACCAGTGAATTGAGCCGGCTGTGGCAAAGCCACGAAGGCGAAACTTCACGA
>CAMVQX010000087.1 GCA_947169755.1 uncultured bacterium | reverse complement strand
ATTACCCGGTAGTAAAAAATTAAGGAGAAATTGAAATGACACCTAGAAACTTTTTGTTCACTTCCGAATCAGTTACGGAAGGACACCCCGACAAAGTATGCGATCAGATTTCTGACGCAATTTTAGATGAATTTTTAACAAAGGATTCATCATCACGTGTAGCTGCAGAAACAACAGTTACAACAGGTATGGCACTTGTTTGCGGAGAGATTACAGCTGATTGCTACGTAGATATCCCATCAATTGTCAGAAACACTATCAAAAACATAGGATACACAGGCTCTCATGGCGGCGGATTTGATGCCGACACTTGTGCAGTTTTAACCAGCATAGATGAACAATCCAGTGATATTGCAGGCGGTGTAAACAAGGCCTATGAATCAAGATCAGAAAATTCAGATACTTCAACAAGTGAAACTGAAAATATCGGCGCAGGCGATCAGGGTATTATGTTTGGATGTGCTTGCAACGAAACACCTGAATTAATGCCTTTGCCTATCAGTTTGGCTCACAAATTGTCACACAGATTGGCTCAAGTTAGAAAACAAGGTATTTTATCATATTTGAGACCTGACGGAAAATCACAAGTTACTGTTGAATATGTAGACGGAAAACCGTCAAGAATTCATACTATCCTTATTTCGACTCAACACGATTCTGAAATAAACGGTATAAGTGACAATTCAAAAGTTCAGGAAATTATCAAAAATGATATTAAAAAATATGTAATTAACTATGTATTCGACAGTCAAGATATTAAACTTGACAGTGAAACAAAAATTTTGGTAAACCCTTCAGGGCGTTTTGTAGTAGGCGGTCCGCAAGGAGATGCCGGATTAACAGGTCGTAAAATTATCGTTGACACGTACGGCGGTTATTCTCGTCACGGCGGCGGTGCTTTTTCCGGAAAAGATCCTACGAAAGTTGACAGATCTGCAGCATACGCAGCTCGTTGGGTTGCAAAAAATGTTGTAGCTTCAGGTTTAGCTGACAAATGCGAAATCGAATTAGCATACGCTATTGGTGTTGCAGAACCTATATCAATTATGGTTGATACATTTGGAACAGGTAAAATCTCTGATGATGAAATTTCAAAACTTGTATCAGAAAACTTTGATTTGAGACCTGCTGCTATTATCAATCAATTTGATTTGAGAAATCTGCCTGCTAAAAATGGCGGTAAATTCTATCAACTATTAGCAGCATATGGCCATATGGGACGCTCAGATATAGATGTTCCTTGGGAACGCACTGAAAAGGCTTCAACCTTAAAGGAGCAGGCCTGTAGTTTAGCAGTATAAGATTTAAAAAAGAGCCTTTCGGCTCTTTTTTATTTGTCTAATTCTACTTGTTCCATTTGAAATTCTATTTTTTTATATTTTTTAATAAGTACAGAAGCTATAATTGCGGTAATAGGGACGCAAGCTAATATTGCAATGCTGCCAACTAATGCGGAAAGAATCTCCGTTGCGACCATATTTAAATTAAAAAATTTGTTTAAATCTATATTATTTGATAATAGCACAAGAGGTAGTGAACTTCCTAAATATACTAAAATAAGTGTATTAGACATAGTTCCTATAATATCTCGGCCGACATTCATACCTGATTTAAAAAGCTGTGTTATACTGAGAGTGCTGTCTGTTTCATGAATTTCATTTATTGTACTTGCGATTGAAACAGAAGTATCCATCAGTGCACCAAGCGCGGCAATAATCATTGAAGCTGAAAGTATTCCTGTAAAGCTCAAATCGGGTCGTGCGGAATATAAAAACATGTTTTCTTCGCCGGCAAAACCAGTTAAATGCGCCAAATAAATTGCAAGGATTGATAACCCTCCGGCAAAAACAAGACTTGCAGAAGTTCCGGCAATAGCAGAGGTGCTTTTTGCATTAAATCCTCCGACCAAATAAATTGTTATAACCGTAGATAATACTCCAACTAATATAGAAGAAACAATCGGGCTAAAACCGCTTAATATCAACGGCATAAGAACAAAAAATATTAGTCCGGCAATTGCAATTATTGACAAAATGCTTCTTAACCCCTTTTTGCGGCCTATTAAAAGCAATAATACAGAAAAAATCCCAACAAAAAGAATCATTTGATTATCGCGTTTTATGTCTGCGATATAGAACGACACATCATCAGCACTTTCAATTTCTTCAGACTCGGCTTCAGCGTGCAGAATTACCCTATCCCCCTTTTTTAGAGGAATATCATACGCAGGATTTCCTGTTAAGATGTTATCAATAACAAGTTGAGTTCCTTTAAAGTGACCGTTTGTAATATATACGTTAACAAGTTGTTTAACTGTTTGTACTTCCTGATTTAAATTGTCCATATCTTGATATTCTATGTTTTTGACAACGGCATTTTGAGAAGGAAGCTGGACATTTTGAGCAAAACTTTGTGAAAATATACCACTAATCAATAAAATAAATAATAAAAAAAGTTTTTTCATAACTTTATAATTTTACCACGAATTTTGCCTTAGTGTACAATGTAAATTTTGGTTGAAAAGTTTAGTATATGTTTATGAAGAAAATTATTTTACTGAGCTTTTTATTAATTTTTACACTAAGTGCATATGGAGAGAACTTTTATTCAGGTCTTTCAAAGTTAGAAAAGCAGATGTTTAAACAAACATATGAATACGATTTGCCTGAGAGCAGAATGGAACGATTGGAAACTAAACTTTTCGGCACTTGCCAAAGCGGAAACTTGTCGGAAAGGTATTCTGTTTTGCAAAGTGCAGCAAAAAATTATAAAGCGTACACACCGTCCAAACAAGTTTATAACCAATATCAAAGACCTATATTTACTGGCTCAACAGGCAGCAGTTGGCGAAATATGCTCTGGGGAAATTTTATGAATCAGTTTGCAGGCTACCCGACAGGTTTTACTCCGGCATTCAATCCGGCAATGGATCCTGCATATATGGATTATTTTGAAGCGGAACGTGCTATGGCAAATCCGCAAGAAGACGAATATTATCAGACAAATCGAGGTTACCGAACCAAAAGAACAGACCGCAGTTCAAGAACCGGAGTAACTATTTTGGATTAACCTTGTTGATGTTTTCTCTTAACTTGACGCAACAAATCTTGATTATGTTTTTGTGTTTCAATCGTTTGTAAATATTTGTTCTGAATTTCTTTTAATTTAGGTCCTATCTGAGCAGCTTCAGGACCATTAAAACCAATATCTTGCGCAAACGTTGAAATACGTTGTGCAGTTTTTTCTATCTCCTCAGGCGTCATTACTTCAGACCCGGCTTTAGCCTTAGCCTTTTTAATCATTCGAAGTAAAAAGGTATGTTCTATGGTTTTCGGGTCTATTTTAGCAATTTTATCTGCAATTGTCTGCCAAACGTCCAAACTCATATTCTCATCAGCATAGGAAGCTGTATATCCTTGTGGTGAGGGCAGTCCATTTATAAACACCGAATCATCGCAGTAAGATATCTCTTCTCTTTGTAAAAAAGAAGCAGGTTTAATTCTAATGGTATCTCTACCAATATTAAAATTAAGTCCCCAAGGACGTTTATCACCATCTACAAGCATTCTGCTAAATTCAATATCATCATGCATTTTTTCCAAAAATGACGTTATTTTTTCTATGACTGCATTCGCATCAATTATAGGTTTTTCAATTTCAGCCTCTGTCAAAGGTCTGGTTGCTTTAGAAACCAAAGAGTTAGCTTCCGCATACCCTTTATCGTTTATGTGACTTATAAACCCGGGAGCCCAACGAGCCGTAAAAGAAGGTCTGTTGTTATAACTATAACTCTTAACTGACAAATCCATATTTCATACTCCTTATTTTATACTCCTTTGCCAGTTGAAAACTCGAAAATTTAATTTTTTGCTAGTTTTGTTTGTAAATGTAACTAAATGTAAAATTAAAGCAATCCGGCAGCGACAATTAAAGAATAATAAACCATCAAATTTCTTGCTTTTAAGAGCCTAAAATAGAATTCACCGACTTCTCCGCCACATTCAAATGTTTTTAGAGATTTGTGCAGGTTTATAATCAATGGGATAAGCAAAAACGTTAAAAACAGAGAATAGTTTTTAATCATTAATGCTGCAATCGCAGTAAACAAATACCCTAAACCGTATACAACAAAAACTCCGTTTATTGCGAGAGATTTTTTGCCAAGGCGACAAACAAGCGTTTTTTTACCCTCTTTTATATCCCCTTCAAAATCCAAAACCGTATGCACATACATCAATCCGATTGTAAACATTACAACGGCAAGAGAAAGTATGAATACTTTCAAAGAAAATTCCCCTCTCATTACAAAATAAACACCTTCAAAAAGGAACGGTCCGAATGCTGTACCCACTGCGATTTCACTCAACCCTCTCTTAGATAATTGAGCGTAAGAAAGTGCAATTGTCCCGCCTATTATTGCGAGTATAATTACAGGGAAACCGCAACGCAAAAATAAAATTCCACCTATTATACTGGCTAACGTAAGATAAATTATAACAACGCGTAAAACATCATTAATTGTAGCTTTACCTTCTTTTATATAAGCGCATTTACATTGCTGACAGTTAGCTGGCAAATTTTTATAATCTACATAATCATCAAACAAGTTCGTTGCAAGGTGTGCAAAAGCTATACCAAACAGAGCTAGCACGCCGTTTAAAATGTCACCAGGTAATGAATAAATAAAAATAACAAGCCAAGATAAAACCGTCATCGGCAAAGAAAAGAGTCTTGAATTTTTAAGCCAAAACCAAATTTTCATTTTAAAATATTTCCTAAACTTTTTACAGCCTCAAAACTTGCACCGGCTTCCAAAAGCTCCTCAGCAGAAAGCCCGAAAAGAGTAATAATAGCATATACTTCTTTGTCATTATTTTTTAATAATTTTACAGCAGTTTCAACTGCTTCACTCCTCGTGATATTGTCAAACTGTTGATTTTTCCCTTTATAAATAATTCTTTTTTTAGATTTGCCCAAAACAATATCCTTATTTTAAACTCTCAATAGCCAAAAGTGCTGCACCTATCATGCCTGAATAGTTGCCGGCAGAAGCTTTTACCACCTTGAAGGGCGTTGTAACAATTTCTTTATTCGCCTCATACTCAAGATATTCAATATCGACAAATTCAGCCATAGAACCTGATAGTACAATACAATCAGGATCAAATATATTGGCAAGTCCTATAATGCCTTCTAAAATGTCATTTTGCCATGTTTCAAGAACTTTTTTCATAATAGGACGGTCTTTATTTTCGATTACGTCATATGTTGTTATATCAGGGTTTGAAGTAATTTCTTCGGCAGTTTTTTTCAAACCTGTGCCTGATGCGTAAGCTTCAAAGCAATCAAACGAGCCGCAAGTACATTTTCTGTGCTTGTCTGTGCGCATTTTAAAGTGCATTTCGCCGGCAGCTCCGTTTTTACCCTTATATAATTTGTTATCTAAAATAATTCCACCGCCGACACCTGTTCCGAGAGTGAGCATAACAGAATATGCCATTCCTTTCGAAGCGCCTATTACATGTTCTGCCCAAGCCGCACAATTTGCATCATTCTCGACAAAAACAGGTTTTTTACTCAAATTTTTAAAATCCATTGTCGGATATTCTTTTGCAATATTGCCTGTTGAACCTAGTATTCCGCTATTTTGGTTATTAACTGCGCCGCAAGTTGCAAAAGCAATTACGTCAACTTCTTTTTCATATTTTGATATAATTTCTTCAAACAAATATTTAATTTCAGCAAATGTTTTTGGTGTAGAGTGTTTCTCAATTTCTGCAATTATTTCACCATTTTCGTTGATTATAGTGTTATAAATTTTTGTTCCGCCAACATCTATTGCTAAAGCTTTTTTCATATCATTGCCTCTAAATAATTATCTTTGTACAAACCTCTTTGTAATCAATTGCGGACGAGTGATTGCCGAACCTATTACAACACAGTGTGCACCAATTTCAAACGCCTTGTCGACCTGCTCCGGTTCCCAAATACGACCTTCTAAAACCACAGGTAAATCCGTATTTTCTACTAACTGTTTTAAAAGCTCAAAATCAGGCTCCTCTCCTCTGTTTTGAGAAAATTGAGTATAGCCTGACAGCGTTGTTGAAAGAATATTAGCACCTAGTTTTTGAGCATTTTGACCTTCATCAAGTGTCGAAATATCTGCCATTGAAATACGCTTATTAATTTTTATATATTTAATTAAATCCTCAAGTTTTGCATTATTTGGACGTTTCCTCATTGTTCCGTCAAAAGCAATAATATCAGCTCCAGCATCTACAAGTTTTATAACCTCATCAAGTGTCGGTGTAATATACACTATTTCTTGCCAATTTTGGGGGATTACATCAGGTTTTGTCAAACCGATTACGGGGATGTCAAATAATTTTTTGGCATTTTTTACATCTCTTTCACCTGCTACACGCAGACCACCCGCACCACCTTTTACAACCGATTGCATCATAGCAATCATACATTTTTCCTGATACAAAGGCTCACTTGGCATTGCCTGAACCGAAACTATAACCTTGCCTTTTAAACGATTTATCATATCCATATTTTTATTATATCTGAAAAATTTTTTAGTGTATAATTATTCTGTAGAGGGCAAAACTATGAAAAAAACTTTAGTCAAATATCCGTATCTAACAGAAAACGTTGAAATTTATGAAAGAGAAAACGGACACAAAATTGTTCTGGCGCACAAAGAAGGTGAACTAGTCAATGTCAGCACATGGGTTAAAACCGGTTCTATAAATGAAGACGACACTAATAACGGAATCTCGCATTTTCTTGAACATTT
>CAMVQX010000086.1 GCA_947169755.1 uncultured bacterium | reverse complement strand
CATCAATGAATTAATATCAAAAATTAAAACCAATTGGGAAACAGAAAAGAAACCGGCAGTCATTCTTCTAACCTGGGGGACAACAAAAACCGGAGCTATAGACAATGTAGCTGAAATATCCAAACGCTTAAATGATTTAAAAATTGAACACTATATACATCTTGATGCTGCAATGTATGGCGGTATTCCTAAAAATCAAAAAAATGCACCCGTTATACCAAACCTTGACGAACTGGGAATTGATTCGATTTCCGTAAGTTTGCACAAATATTTGGGAGCACAAAGTGTAAACAGCATTGTACTTGCAAAAACCAAACCTGCCTGCGACATTATCGATTATATAGGGATGACTGATACCACAACTGCAGGTTCAAGGAGTTTTCCGCCATTTTCTAACTATCAAAGAATTATTGAGAAATTTTATAGAGAAGCACCGGACAAATACAAGAAAAACATTGAATTTTTAGAGAATTTACTGATTAAAAACAATATAAAATTCGAAAGATACAACAAAGCAAATACTTTCGTAATCGATAAACCGTCAGATGAAATTTGCAAAAAATACCAATTATCCACTTTTAAGGGTAATGATGGAACACAAAAGGCACATATAATAATATTTCCATACCATAAACAAGAAATAATATCAGAGTTAGTTGAAGATTTGGCTACAAACACCTGTAAAACACATCATTTAGGCTCTAATTTTTTATATTATCCCACTAAATAATAATGTATTTTGTTTCTATTGACAGAAACATTCTTTTATGTTAATGTTTCTATAGATAGAAACAGGAGTATTATGAAAGCTATTACAGAAATCGCTGAAAAACTAAGCAAAATGAATAAAAAAGAGATAGAGCAATTTTTCAAGGAATTATTGACACTCTCCGAAACTACAACCTTATCAAAACGATGGCAAATCCTAAAAATGTTGGCTGATAAAAAGCATACTCAAAGAGAAATCGCAAAAGATTTAGGAGTCAGCCTTTGTAAAGTTACACGCGGTGCAAAAATTTTGAAAGATAAAAACACTATAATTAAAAAGGTTATATAAGGAGACATAAATGGAAACAATGGTAAATAATAAAATTAATATTACACCTGACCCAAACGGCTTTTTTGGAGAATACGGCGGACAATTTTTAGATGAAAATTTAAAAAATGAATTTAAAAAAATTACTGATGCTTTTCTGGTTTTAAAAGACGATAAAAATTTTAACGATGAATTGAATGATTTATTAAAAAATTATGCAGGCAGACCGAGTTCTCTATATTATGCAAAAAATTTATCAAAAAAATACGGCGCAAAGATCTACTTAAAACGTGAAGATTTAAATCACACAGGCGCTCATAAAATTAATCACTGTCTTGGAGAAGCTTTGTTGGCAAAAAAAATGGGAAAGAAAAAAATCATTGCCGAAACAGGAGCCGGTCAACACGGTGTAGCAACAGCAACCGCTGCGGCATTGATGGGACTAGAATGTGATATATATATGGGTGAAATAGATATTCAAAAAGAAAGACCTAACGTTGATAAAATGAGAATTTTGGGGGCTAACGTAATCAGCGTTACCGATGGTAAAAAAACTCTTAAAGAAGCGGTGGATTCTGCTTTCAGAGCTTATTTAAATGAGCTTGATGATGCAATATATGCAATAGGTTCAGCAGTAGGACCTCACCCGTTTCCAATGATTGTTGAACATTTTCAATCTATAATAGGAAGAGAAGCAAAAAAACAATTTTTTGAAATGGAAAATTCTTTGCCTGATAGTGTAATCGCTTGTATAGGCGGAGGTTCAAATTCTATTGGATTGTTCAGCGCATTTTTGGATGATGAAAGTGTTAAAATATTTGGAGTAGAGCCGCTGGGCAAAAGCTCGACTCTAGGAGAAAATGCCGCAAGTTTAACTTATGGCACAAACGGAATCATTCACGGATTTAAATGCAAATTATTGCAAGATAAGAACGGTAATACAGCAGATGCGTATTCTATTGCAAGCGGTTTAGATTACCCCGGTGTAGGCCCAAAACATTGTTATTTACAAAGTATAGGCAGAGCATCTTACGTAACCATATCTGATAATGAAGCAATTGATGCTTTCTTTGAATTATCAAAAACAGAAGGTATAATTCCCGCATTAGAAAGTTCACACGCAATAGCTTATGCAATAAAATATGCTAAACAAAATCCTAATGAAAAAATCATAGTAAATGTATCAGGACGAGGCGATAAAGATATCGATTTTATAATGCAATATACGAAAAAATTTAATTAAGATTTATATTCACGCAGATATTTGGAGCTAGTAGGTTGAGGTTTATACTTCAACCTTTTTATTTGCAAATTAACAATCTCTCAGCTAAATTGACATTTACATAATATCGGTATAAAGTATGATTATTGACATTTAGAGAGATGAGATTAAAAAAATAATCACTAAAGGAGATAACACGTGATTAAATTATATGAAAAAATTACTGATAATAATAGTGTTATTCATAAATATTTTTACGGATTATTTAAGAAGAAAATCAATAGCGAATGTAAAAAGTATTATATTTTTGGAATTCAAATATTTGTCAAAAAATCAAATTCAACGAAAAAATTGCATGCGTATGATTATAAAAATGCATTTATTATGGAATACTTTTGCCAGCAGCAATTTTTGAAATACGGCAATAATCAACCTGACATAAAATACTGGTTAGATAATGCAAAAAATATTATGATTGCAACCCCGCAAAGTTATTTAAACCATTCACACGGATGGATAAAATATTTATTCAAAGGGAACTTGTACGGCAACGATTCATTACCTTACGATAACAAAAATGCTGATTTATTTGTATTACTTGCCGGCATAACTTCTAATTATGATCAAGTCAGCACAGTTGTCGAAGCAATGCAAGTAAATAAACCGGTACTAATACTTGAAGCCGGATTTTTACGTAGTATCAATACATTCTGCGAAAATAAGGATTTACCAAAATACCGTTATGATGTCGGTTTTGTATTAGATACTTTAACCGCATACTATGATGCTACAAGGCCCAGCCTATTGGAAATGATGTTAAATGACAAAAACTTGGTTATTACAGAAGAACAAAAACAAAGAGCCAGAAAATGCATAGATAAAATTGTAGAAAATCATTTAACAAAATACAATTGCCAACCTATTTTTACACCGGATATCGGCAGAAAAGGAGTTAAAAAAGTTCTTGTAGTTGACCAATCATTCGGTGACAGTTCAATAAAAAAAGGACTTGCTTCTATTGAAACATTCAATAAAATGTTGGATGCCGCAATCAATGAAAACCCTGATGCAGATATTATTATCAAAACTCACCCAGACACTCAAACAGGGGCAAGAACCGGATATTATACACATCTCGAAGCAAAAGGAAACATATATCTTTATACCGCCCCAATTAACCCAATATCATTGATAAAATATGTTGATAAAGTATATGTATGCTCTACTCAATTAGGGTTTGAAGCTTGTATGTGCAATAAAGAAACCCACGTATTTGGAATGCCTTTCTATGCCGGTTGGGGATTAACAACAGATGAACAAAAATGTCAAAGAAGAACAAATACAAGAACACTGGAAGAAATATTTTATATAACTTATATTATGTATTCATACTATATTAACCCTGAAAAAATGTGTAGATGTGAAATTGAAGAAGCTATGGATTATCTCATAAATATGAGAAACGAGTATTTTAAAGAAAAACGAATTTCTATTTAACTTATTTTCCTATAAAGTACAAAGTTATTTATAAGTACTACACAAACAGGCAATGAAAAATATAGCTACATCGTAAATAATTCAAAAAAAGGAGGTTTATTATGTATATATTAAAAATCATTGCTTATATTCTTGTAATCATCGGTGCTATAAATTGGGGCTTGATTGGCTTTTTCGGTTTTGATTTGGTTGCTGCAATTTTTGGCGATATGAGCTTGATTAGTCGAATAATATATGCACTTGTGGGTGTCAGCGGCATAATCCTATTATTCACTAACAGAAATATTTACAACGAATAAGGTGCATTATATGCACCTTAGCTTTTTATATTTAAATTCTTTAATTCAGGATATTTCCGTCTTGCTCGGGTTATCGTATCATTAACCGCTCTTACGTATTTTTCCACATCCTTATTATTGGGGCCATGATAGAATTTTAAACCCACAGATTCACTTTTACCGCGACTTTTCATCTTATAAGTATAGCACCCCAAATATAGCCCCATATCATAATTCATCAACGAATTTTCATATGTAGTTCTTATTGATTTTGGTATCTGACTATATTTTACAGCAGTCTTACCTTTGTGATTTTTATTATTTTTATTAACTGTTTCTAAATAATATCCTTTATCAAAATATGTTTTATTTTTTTTGTAAAATTCAAAAAATTTATTTCCGAATTTACCCAAATTAACCTTATTGTTCTTAAATTTAGCTTTTAGAGCCTCTGCAAATGTTTTGTATTTACACCCTTTAGCATTTCCGACAATCTTTGATATATCCGGATCAAAGGCTTCCGGCCTTTCAAACATATCTTGAATCGTTATTCTTGTAACTTGCATAGGACCAATACCATTACCTTTGTTTAAATCGTCCGCAGTAGTACCAAAATTAGTTTCTTGCGCTATAATCGCACCGATGACTTCTGGTTTCGCCCCAACATCAAGGGCAATTCTTGCAATTTTTTCCGCCTGAACAGACTTATTAATTTTTCGACAATCTTTATCATTGACCATGATATATATGATTGCCTCTTTAGCTGTTTCTATTTTACTTTTTCCGCCGGATTTCCTGCCGCCTGCGGGGTCACAAATCGGTAGCGGTTCGGAGCTTGACTCTGCCGGCGCTATCGGGGCAGATGCTGATGCTGCCACCGTTGTAAATAAACTGATTGGATTTATACCTGACATAACTTTTATCCTTCTATATATTTGTTAACGGATAAATTCAAAAAAACTTTAATAAATTGTTAACAATGTAAAATTTAATTTATAAGTAGCAAATTTTATTTTTAGCTTACTTATACAAATATGATTACCGCTATAAATAATAACAGCCCACAATCAAATATTAGTTTTAAAAGTTATTATGCTTGCAATCCCAAAACACATTTACCTGCAAGCTCATCATTTTTTGGAGATTTGCCAACATTAAAAACAGCTGTATCATTAATCGAAAAAAATTTTCCAAACGGAACAGATATATTAGTCTATGCGGGTTCAAACGGAGAAGAAGCAATATCAATATTGTCACTTTTGAGAAAACCTGATAAATTTAACATATATTCAATAGACCCATTTAAAAATGCAATAGAATATGCAAAAGATGGATTTTTCTCAGTTCACTGGTTTGCTGATGATGCATTTTTAATCAACAATAAATTAAAAACTGATGCCGAAAAGAAAGCTGCAAAAGGTTTTGCAAAGCACTTAAGAGAAATTGAAAGACCGCGATTTGACTTAAACAACATTCCTGAAGAATTTCGCGCTCTTGAAAGAGAAAATCCATATTTCACTTTTGAAAGATTTTATCAGTTGAAACCATTTGCGAGAACCAGAATTCAATTTATTGAAGGGGATATAAGAGATATTGGTAAATTTAAAACAGAAAGACCTGTTGGTGCAATATTTTTTAGAAATGCATTGTACCATCTAACAGACAACGACCTGGTAGGGATATTTAATCATGGTTACAAACCGAACACCGAAGTTAACAGATATGAAATTTTAAGAGCTTTAATCAATGATGTTGATAAAAAATTAGCCCCAAACGGCATTTTTGTTTTGGGAAATCATGCCCAAGAACATTTTTATGTAGCAGATAAATATACACCTAAAACACGACAAGAGAATATCAGAGGGATTCCTATTAGGCTTGATCCACTACTTGACACAGTATTAAAAGAAACAGGACATTTTGAAAGCCGTTATATGCAAAAAGTCACATTCCTCAATGGTTCTTTAGAAAGACCTCTTATATGGCAAAAAACAAATAGCTAGCACAAGACGGGACCTGTCTTGGATTTGCTCCACGCTCGAAAATTTATTAGCGGAAGACGGGACTCGAACCCGCGACGTCAACCTTGGGAAGGTTGCATTCTACCACTGAATTACTTCCGCACAAATCATTTATAAACTAAACATAAAATTTATACAATTACCACTTTTTGAATATAAAAAATGCCGCAAGTACAATAAAAACAAACCCAACTAAATAATTCCAACGAAATTCTTCCTTTAAATACATAACGGAAAATACACTAAAAACAATCAATGTAATAACTTCTTGAATAGTCTTTAATTGAGCGGCACTGTATACCTCATGTCCTATACGGTTTGCCGGCACTTGAAAACAATATTCAAAAAACGCTATTCCCCAGCTGACAAGAATAACAATCCACAGAGCAGTACTTTTGTGGCGCAGATGCCCATACCAGGCAAAAGTCATAAAAACATTTGATATTGTCAGCATTAAAATAGGTAATATATTCTTTATCATAGGTTTATTATATAACAAAAATCCCTTGACTTTAAAATATTTTCTACATATAATAACACATGTGCCGACTTGGCTCAATGGTAGAGCAACGGTTTTGTAAACCGTAGGTTGTAGGTTCGATTCCTATAGTCGGCATTTTTCTTAATTAACAATAAAATTTGGTGGACGTCCGTTGTGGCAAGAACTCCATTAAAAAATTGACAACTTAATAAACTGATGGGCAATCGAGCCTTTGTGGCAAGGACTCCGTTAAAACAATTAAGTATTGTTTTAATGGAGGAGGGTAGCAGCACTCCCTTGGTCTCATCAAAAAATTGACAACTTAATAAACTGATGGGCAATCGAGCCTTTGTGGCAAGGACT